>NZ_NFHI01000099.1:0-2148 GCF_002159255.1 Massilimicrobiota sp. An80 | reverse complement strand
TAGTTCTTTAAATACTTGTCTGATATCCCTCTATATCCATGCAAAAACAATTCAATAGACGAATGCAATCTATTGACCTTATCCAATGTATATCCGTCCTTTTCTTTCTTGCCTGATGGTATCTTAATCCATTTGACTCCTAACTTTTTCATCAGTCCATGATATGAGCGTAAGCTGTCACTGACAACTGTACATTGTGAAGGAATTTTGTCTTTATATATTTCATAGAGATTCTTGGTATGTATTCTTCCTCTTTCTGATACCTGTATCACTTTATTGTTGTGCTCATCTATGGCACAGACAATGTTTCTCTTCTGATCGCTGATTCCTCTTTTCTTCTTTGATTCTTTATCTTCAACTGTTATTCCAGGATGTTTAACATCTGAAAGTTTCTCATCAAGGTAAACAACTCCATCTAGTATGCGATCTTCAGCTGTGAGAGAAGCACATACACTCAGTATCTTATGTCTCCACACAAGAGATGTATGTTCGCATATACCTGCAATATGAGCAGACTGTACAATGGTATCACCACGAAAGAGTGATTCCATATACAGATACCATTGATAGGCTTCCTTCTTTGAATATGAAAACAAAGTTCCTGTCATGGGCGAGAAAGTCTTATGACAATGTTTGCATAAATATCTTTGATTTCCATTTTTATCCTTGCCATATTTAATGATATGATCATGTCCGCAGTGAGGGCAAAAGGAACTATCAAATTCATCAGACAGTTCCTTATGCACTTCACCATCATAAATATGATTGATGATATGGTTATTGAGCTTTTCTCTAATGATTTCAATTTCATCATCAGTTGCATTATTGATAATGGAATCAATAATATCATTAAACATTTTATCAGTCATAATATCTTCACCTCGATATAAGTATAGCACTGATGAAAATATCATGTTTTATTTTAAAGGGCTTTAACACCGTTTTTATGGCTATGTTAACCCAAAAAGATGCAGAATTTGAAATTTATGATTTTAACACTGTTTTTTTGGCTATGTTAACCCAAAAAGATGCAGAATTTGAAATTTATGATTTTAACACTGTTTTTTGGTGGTTAAAAGTTATTCTTCCTATGCAGAGGCATTATCAAATATGATACACTTATTACATAAGTGAGGTAAACGACTATGAACTTAGAAGAAATCAAAAATGAATTAGAAAATTTGGATATGAATCAGCTTGATTTGCTTATCAAGTATATAAAAGATAAAAAACTTTTGAATGATTACACTGCTATCTTTATTGATGCAGTCGAAGCAAAATTCAATGATGTTTTTGTCTGTCCACACTGTCATTCGACTCAGATCAGAAAAAACGGACATTATAAAAATGGTACTCAAAGATACTTATGCAAGGACTGCCATGCAACATTTACTTCAACACATGGTACAATCCTAGCGAACACTAAACTACCTGCTTTAGTATGGTTAAAATATCTTATTATAATGGATCAGGATGAAGATTTAAGAGATTGTGCTCATTATGCAGGTGTTTCATTGAAATGCAGCTTCTATATGAGACATAAGATTCTCAATGCCATGTCCAATCAAATGAACGATGTTCAATTGGAAGGAATTGTCGAACTAGATGAAATGAGTGTTAATATCAGTTATTCTGGTAATCATGTTAAACAGAATCCTTGTAATAAGCTACCTAGAAACTCTTATAAAAGAGGTCGTAAGGGACAAAAACATAAAGATGATGATAAAATAACCGATGCAGTACAAATTGCTGGTGCTGTTGATCGCAGTGGAAATATCTATTTAAAAGTTGCCAAGATTGGGACAACTTCCCTAGATAGTGAAACAGTAAAAAAGGTATATGGTCAGGTCTTAAAACACGCAACAACATTATGCACAGATGGTCTATATGTATATAGAGAATTAAGCAAGGAATATGGTCTTCAGCATTATTCTTTTCCAAAAAAAAGCAAGGAAAAGCGAGGAATATATCATATAAATCATATAAACTACATTCACTCTAAAATCAAAGAATATATGCGAAAACATACAGGAATATCTTCAAAATATCTAGATGAATATCTATCATTAATAGCTTATACGATAAAAAACAAACAAAGAAATCTTCATGATAATTTTGTCAATATCTACCAATATCCATGCACATTTA
>NZ_NFHI01000098.1:0-2155 GCF_002159255.1 Massilimicrobiota sp. An80 | reverse complement strand
TCTACTTTTTTGGCTAATGGTGAATCTAGAACTTCCACATAGCCAATGACTCTCGCTCCGACTTCATGAGCCTTATCAATAGCTTGTTCAATCTCAATTGTATTTCCTGATAGAGAAGCTATCACGACGACTGAATCCTTATCAAATTTAGCATTGCCTTCATACAAGAAATCAGTTGCATTTTCAAGATATAAAGGAAGATTACACCCTAATTGTTTAGCCGTATGCATGATTTGTCCAGCATACAATAATGTTCCTCCTATACCAAAGAGAAAGATATTAGAATATCCATCTTCACAGATCTTATCTACAATTTTTTCTACTTCTGGAATTAAATTAACTCCATTTTGATGTTCTGTTCTTACTCTATTTTCATCGAAATTTAACATTTTTGTCCCTCCTTTTATAATTTGAATGGCACTAGTTGCACCAATGACACTTGCTCCTGCTTCAAAAAATTTTTGTGCCTGTTGTAAATGACGGATACCTCCAGATGCTTTGATTTTGACTTCATCTTTTAATATATTTTTCATTAATATAACATCATTTAAATCAGCACCTTTAAAACTTCTTCCTGTTGATGTTTTTAAAAAAGCCGGCTTCACTCTTTTGGCTATTTTACATATCTCTTCCTTTATTTCTTCTCGACCGTCTAATTTACACATTTCAACAATCACTTTTTCTTGTATATTATGTTTTATACAAAATTGATGAATTGTACTCATTTCTTCTTCAATTTTGTCAAGATCACCTTTTTCAACATGATCTTGATTTAAAACGTAATCAATTTCTTGAAAACCATAAGATGCATATGTCTTAAACATTTCTAATTTCTCATTCAAAGTCATTTTTCCTTCAGGAAAATCTATAGCTCCAGCAATAATACAATCTTTATTTTTTAAATAATCTTTAGCATAATCATATTCTTCTTTATTCCTTGCAAATATGCAACGAAATTGATATTGGATAGCTTTATCTAAATAAGTTTGAAAACTATCGTTTTCATCTCTGATATAATCAATTTTTTGACTGATTGATTTCATTTTGGTCTCCATTGATTGAATAATTCTATGCATTTTTGATCTGCTAAATGAGGTTGTTGATAATACATCTGATTAACAATTTCAAAAGAAAGATAGCCTTGATAATCATATTGATGAAGGATATCTAAATCTTCACACATATTTCTATTTCCATCACCCCATGCCATATGTCCTACTGGATTTCCATCCACAAAATGACAATGAATAATTCTAGATCCAAAGGTTTCAAAATAGTCTTTGATTGTCTCGTTAGCTTTTGCCATAGCACCTAAATCTAAACATATTTTTAAATTTTCATGATTAACTAATTCTAAATAATCTTTCAAATCAGAAATTGTGTTTACAAGTAAAGATTCTCTTGGTTGTAATGCTTCTATCGCAAGAGGTATTCCTTGAATTTGTGCATATTCTGCAAGTTTTCTCATCATCTGAGCACTTCTTGTTCTTGCTTCTTCAAGATTTTCTGATAAATATGCCCATCCACTTGTGACAACTACTTGATGGGCATTGAGAAAATGTGCAATATCTATAGCATTTTTAAAATAATGATAGACTCTTTTTTGTTCATCTTCATGTTTTGCTGCCATATTATTTGGTTTAGGGTTTGTTTGTTCAGGACAAACACCAATAATTTTAATATCATATTTTTTTTCTAATTCTTTTAAGATTTGAATATCATCATATTGTTGATAATCTAAATAAAAATGCATTGGTCCACTCCATAATTCTACATTTCTAAAACCATTTTCATGTGCACTTTTAAAAAAATCTTCTAATGTATAAAATCTATGATGACAATTCATTGCTGATACTTCCATAATATTACCTTTCATTTTAGAGAAGATAAAAATCTAACTCTTTCATTAATAATCTAAAGCTTTATAATAACGTCTGATATCAATTGGATGACGTCTACAATGTTCTAGATGTACATTTAATCTCATAAACGCTGATCTCATCATGATTGGTGATAGGATTCCTCTAAATTCATCGCTAATTCCATTGAGTTTATATTTCTTTGTATCAAAAACTGTGACCTTTGCACTCACTCTATGCACAAAGTTTTCTACTCTATCCATTTCTGGTCTTGTCTTATCTTCTCCCTTGATTAA
>NZ_NFHI01000097.1:0-2162 GCF_002159255.1 Massilimicrobiota sp. An80 | reverse complement strand
GAATTAAACATTATTATATCACCCAATGTTGTTAGATTGGTAACAATAAAGAAAATGATTAATAAATATGCTCTATAAGCATAGGGAATGGCATAAAAGAAGTATTTGGTTATATATAACCTGTCTTTGGCAGTTTTAAATAAAAAAATGGTGCTAATTTGATATTTCTATCGAGTTAGCATCATTTTTATTTGCCTGGCTGTCAGATAATAATTGGTTATTGGTTGATTTAATATGCCTGCAAGATCTCTTATGAATGGAGTGGATCTTGTTATGTTTATATAGCGGTTATTGTTGATTTCCACAATCCTAAATGACTTGATGAATTCACATATTTCGCTTGTTGAGTATTTATTGTCAAGCACCTTGAACTGGAATATCCTTAGAAGCAGCACTGCTGCATAGCAGATTAGAAAATGACCCTTGATGCTGTTTTCCTTTTGCAGATATACCGGTCTGGCATCAAGCTCGCTTTTCATCACTCTGAATGATTCCTCGATTCTCCACAGATTGTGATAGGTCTCATATATTTTTTGATCATCCATGTCATATTCCGACGTTACAATAAGATTATAGCCTGCAACAGCCATGTCCTTCTCTATGGCCTCTTCATTCAACATGACTTCTGCCTTGCTTCCATCCTTTCCTTTAAAGGTCACATATTTTGCACTTTCTCCATATTCTTCCTTTTTTGCCTGGGATGCCTTCATCTTTCTTGCTTTTTCCACCATTTTGTTGATTTCAAATACCCTTTTCTTGTGCAGCTTCGGATTGTATGTTGCCACTCTTTTTTCCTTGACCTTCTTTATGAATTCTCTTCCATCATCATCGGTATAGGAATATGTATATTCTTCAATGCACGATTTGTGCTTGAATAGTAAATTGCCATCTTTGTCCTTGACTTCCTTATAGTCATTATCCAAAAGCACCCATGTCCTTTCAACCTCTGGAAGTTTCTTGACTGACTTTGAAAAGATATATCCATCTCTGCAGTTGATGGAATCTATGATGTTTCTTGCGCTATTCAGGCCCTTATCCGCAACCCTTATTGTTCTTCCCTTGATATTGTTTCTTTTCTTCAGGCCATTTATGATATTTCTGAAGACAGGCTGTTCTGATTCATTGCCTGGATACATCTCCATGCCAACAGGAATCATGTTGGCATCCAGAAGTAAACCCAGCCCAACAATCGGATCTTTTCTGTTCTCCTTGCTTGGACCCTTTCTCTGAAATGAATTTTCCCTGTCGATTTCAAAGTAGAAGTTGGTACAGTCAAAATAGCTGTGGGATGTATCGATGCCATAGTTCTCATCAGTAGCTACAGTCAGTATTTCAACGATTTTCTGATACTCTTCACCTAGAAATTCAACGGCATCAAGCAGCTGGTAATAGCTGTCCTGAGGGGCAGAGAACATGGAAGGCAAGATATCATGGAATGTCCTGTGCTTTGATAAAGGAGCGACAAGTCTTGCATAGACAAGGGAGGTAAAGAGATCATGGACATTGAAATGAAAATGTCTGTTTGACTGAAGATAATCAAAATGTTCCCTTACATCAAGATTGTTCATAATGCTGGCCAAGGGAAAGTATCCAAGGAGCTTTTCAGGAGAGACTTCACCGATAAGACGATCGTTGATCTTCTTGTTGGCATTATCAGCCTTTCTCTGGGCATTAAGACGATCGACTTCCTTTTGAAAGTAAGCGATGGGATCATCGATGCCACTGTCGATGAGCTTCTGAATATTGCCTAAAGAGCGATAGCTGCGATGCTTTGTACCCTTAGTTTCAGGGGAATAGAAGCTTTCGTATATAGAGAGATAGGTACGAGACTGCTGTTTTGTAACCTTAAGAAAGTAAGCCATAAGAACACCTCCAATATATAACACCATTACACCACTATTATAACACAAAAGAAAAAATAATAAAATAATTTTTAAATAAAAAAAGCCCATAAAATGGACTTAATTTAAATTTTTCAAAAAAGATTACAAAAGAAACATGGTGCTAACTGCCAAAGACGGGGATAATTTAAATTTGAAAATCAAAAAAACAAATACTTTTTCATCTGATATACTATAAGTAATCTTAATCAAGTAAATGCATAACAATATTCTGTAAAAAATTATTAAAAGTAATCATACTTGAGATTAGGTAGGTTACAT
>NZ_NFHI01000096.1:0-2200 GCF_002159255.1 Massilimicrobiota sp. An80 | reverse complement strand
CCTGATAATACCATTATAGAATTTCCCGTGATTTTAAACCAGCATAAGAGAAAACAAAAAAAGAGATTTCCCGTAAAACTTATTCGTTTTGGGAAACCCCGTGACTTCTTAGACTATCTTTAAAAATATGTATTAATTTTTTCATATATTTTAAAAGTAAAATACTATATTTTCTTAAATTTGGAGATATAGAAAATAAAAACAACTCAATACATAATCTTAAATTTCTTTTTTTTGAATACTTCTTTTTGTAATATTTTATTCTCTCTTTAATGAAATCTTTATCCCATCTTTCATCATCATAGCCATTCATCAATTTATAAATAATCTCATTAATAGTTCTATCTACACATTCATCCCATTGTTTTTGTTGATAAAAACGAAGTCTACTTTCTAATGCATCTATAATATCAAAATGATCATAATATATTCCCTTTATTCTCGTTATACTCATATATGATAATCTATAAAAATATAATTTAGTATTTAAGCAACAAATACTATTCACCTTTTCATATAACAAATGAAATATAAAAGCATCTTCATGTATTTTTCCCTCTTTAAATCGTAAATGTTTAAATATATCTTTATGATATAATTTTCCCCATGAAGGTATAAATAAATAATGATATGATTTTCCCAAAGATTTTAAAACATCAGTACCACATAAAAAAAATAATTGATATGAATCAATATATTGATCCGAAATTTCATAATCATGAACATACCTTAAATAATCACAAACAACCATATCTACCTGATACATTAACATTTCTTTCAATAATAATTCTAAAAAGAATTTAGAAATAGTATCATCAGAATCAATAAAAGTAAGATATTCACCATTCATATAATTTAATCCCACATTTCTTGCAGCAGACAAACCTAAATTTTTTTGATGGAAAACTTTAATTCGAGAATCCTTTTTTGCATATTCATCACAAATGTCACCACTACCATCCGTACTCCCGTCATCTATAAGCAAAATTTCCATATGACTATAAGATTGTAATATAATAGAATTTAAACAATCTTTTAAATAATCTTTAACGTTGTATACAGGGACAATTACACTAATTAAAGGTATCTTATTTTTCATGATGAATTTTTCTCAATAATATATAATGCTTAAAGATAAAAACGAACAGAGTTGGACTTATTATGTAAATGAAATAGCCTATTTTCATCTTCCAAGATAGATAATAAAATGCTGCAAAAGAACTATACTGATGAACATATGTTTTTAATCTATTTTTATTTTTAATATAAACCTTATAATTGTTTAAATATAAATGCGACGACAAAACTAATACTCCTTTTAATATAAAAGATTTAGAATACATAATTTCTTTTTTCATATCATAATGTTGATTATATTCTTTTAAAATTTGCAAAATTTTTTCTTCTATCTCTATTGCGGAAAATCTTCTCTCATCAAATTGACTTCGTGTAAGAGAATTATCAGATGGATAAATGTGATATAAAACTTGCTTAATATTGCCTACTTTTTTAGCATGTTGATAAGCATGTACCAGAAGCATAAGATCCTCTGCATAATAATAATGATAATTTTCTAAAAGAAACTTTTTAAATAAATTTGATTGAAATGCACGTATGCATAAAGAAACACCATACCCTTTATATCGCGAAGAAACTAAATGCTTTAAATAAATAGAAGAATCAGTGTCATAAGGTAAAAAATTTTTTTTGGCGTCTTTACTATAAAATCCAAATTCCAAAATATCATAATCTTTAATATTTTGATCTATAATCTTTAAATATTCCTCTGTAATATAGTCATCTGAATCAACAAATAATATATATTCCCCTTTAGCATTCTCTATACCAATTTTTCTAGCAATATAAGGTCCGCTATGTTTAATTTTTAAATAGTGAATATGAGGTGATAAATAATTTCTAATATGCTTTTCCGTTTCATCAATTGACCCATCATCAACAATAATAACTTCAAAAGGAATATTAAATATCTTTTGTTTAAGAATACTATTTAAACATCTGTCTATATACTTTTCACGATTATAAACAGGTATTATAAAACTATACTTTATTTTCATCTTATACCTGGTATATTATAATTGACTCATTTATCAGTCATTAAAATATACCTTCTCCTTTCTATCAACTTTATTAATACGTAGTTGATGACGTTTAGGTTTATATGTAAAATTGAAATATGTGT
>NZ_NFHI01000095.1:0-2246 GCF_002159255.1 Massilimicrobiota sp. An80 | reverse complement strand
GTGGAGCCTCAAAGTTTGCGTACTTGGAAAGAAGTCATCCACGACAATGGATATAATACCATATATTCTTTCATTTGAAAACTAAAAGCTGTTGACTTTTTTACTTTGTCAACAGCCTGAAATCAGTTTAAAAACTGATTTTTTTATAACTCATTTTGTATAACTTGATGATTTTGGTCATATAAAGTCCAATCATCTATATGACAAGAAGACCCATCTAACATATAAATGTCAAGGATATGGGAATCATTGATTTCTTTTTCATAAACCTTCCCATCATTCACAAAAGAATATTGAGAAGCATTTTGTTTATTTTTCCCATAAACAACAATAATAGCCTGATGAGAATCTGCATAATTGAAAGTATCTATATCCTGAGAAGAAGATGATCCTCCCCAAAACTGATAGTCGTTCGTCCATAAATTCTGAACATTTTCATAAATAAGCAAATGGCTTTGAGCTTGATCATCAAGATAGGAAATAAAATATAATCCATCCTGATATTTTATTTTTTCAATAGTTTCAAAATGACCATCCCTTTGTGATATATCTTGAATAAGATAACTATAAAAATCTTGTGGTTGATGTCGTATAATCATGACAAGACATCCAATAATGATAAGCAATAATAAAAAAATATACATATTCAAATACTTTTTCATATGATTCATAAACATGTGTAAATCTCCTTATAAAAAACCATTCCATTCTTATTCATTTTATATCATGTCATAATCCACCTGGCTTTGCGATTTGTTAATATGAAGTTTAAGTTAATTTTATATAAAATAAAAAATATGTTTTCATCATCATATTTCCATTAATCGTACACATCTTTATATTATAATAAAAGTAGGAAGGTGAGTCTTATGAAACAATATTTATATTACTTTTTTTCACGTTACATCTTACTTTATTTTTTTCTCTCTATACCTGCTATTGGATTTATGTATGTACCTGAACTTTATCCTCCTATCATGATCCTCTTTTTATGGATTTACACATTTATGCTCAAAAGAAAAAACAATCTTCAAAAAAACTATTTTCTTTTTCAAGCTTTCCTTGTTCTATTGATTTCAATAGCCCTATGTATTTCTTTTATTCTTTCTCAAGGTTATTTATCTTCTCCCTACTGGAATATCTTCTATATTATGACCCTTCCTTTTAGTCCATTGATTTTATCATCTACGACTTTTGCAAATTACTCCGTTGTTTTTATCAGTCCTATTATCATTCTTCTTGCCCATCTCATTTTCATTTACGCTATGACAAAACCTCAAATCCAAGCACGTCGTATCACTATATGGTCATTAGTCATGATAATAACAACAACGACCAGTCTGTACATTTATCAGAATAGCCCTTCTCAAAAATTTAAGGGCGGACATGATTTTGACTACATGAACGGTTATTCCAGCACTGATTTATCTCACTTCTATCCTTACACAGAAAATAGCCAGCTTGTAGAGCTTCAAGAACCAAGTACTTTTACTATTGAAAATGAAAAAGACATGCCTATTCTTGATGGGGCTGAAGCCTGTTATCCTGTCTACAGTGCCATTGCGAAAGCTGTCTATAAAGATATTGGCCAGATAGAAAAAGCCTATAGTGAAACAGAAGACTACAATTATTATAATACCAATGGCAAAATTGTCACATTCACCAATACATCTGTAGGTTATACACGTTTAATCAATGGTGAAGTTGATATGTTCTTTGGGGCCAAACCATCAAAGTCACAATTAGACGAGGCTAGAGAGGCTGGTGTTGAATTTGAATATACACCTATCGGTCAGGAAGCTTTTGTATTCTTTGTTAATGAGGATAATCCTGTTTCTCATTTATCGACGCAACAAATTAAAGATATCTATCATGGTGATATAACAAACTGGCAGGAAGTTGGTGGACAAAACAAAGATATTCTTGCTTTTCAAAGACCTGAAAGATCTGGCAGTCAATCTATGATGACCCATTTCATGGGAGATGTTTCATTAAAGAAACCTCTTCAATATGAATACGTTTCAGCAATGACCGGTATTATTACTGATACAGCTCAATATAATGGTGAAAAAGATGCCATTGGATATACATTTAAATACTTTTTAGAAGGGCTTCATCAAGAACAAAATGTGAAAATATTATCTGTTGATGGTGTTGAGCCAACGACTGAAAATATTAAAAATCAGACATATCCTATATCTACTTATTTATATTGTGTGACTTTAAAATCTAATCAAAAAGAAAAT
>NZ_NFHI01000094.1:0-2507 GCF_002159255.1 Massilimicrobiota sp. An80 | reverse complement strand
AACAAATAGGAATCAATGAAAAAGAATATATAGAATTCGCTAGAGAAGTCATCAAGCCATTAGATAAGAACTAATGGCTTGATATCTATATAGATGTATAATTTTAGTAGAAGTTGACGTGAGAAAGAAAAAAAGATATTTATTTTTAATAGCATATATGCTATTATATGAATATAAAGATCAGAAGTGGAGTATAAATTATGTATAGGGTAGAATTTTATTCTGATAAGGATAATCATTCTGATATTGAAGAATTTTTAGATGAATTAAAAGAAAAATCTAAAACCAGCAAGAATGATAGAATACAATTAAAACAGATTTTGTTTTATATTGATCTGCTTTCTAAAGTTGGCACAAGATTAGGTGATAATTATACAAAATTTATTGAAGATGGTATATGGGAATTAAGACCAGGATTTAATAGGATATTTTACTTCTATTATGATAATGATCAGTTTGTTTTATTACATCACTTTCGTAAAAAGACACAGAAAACACCAAAAAAAGAAATTGTGAGAGCTAAAAATGAAAGAGATGATTATTTGAATCGAAAGAAGGGTGATAGGTTATGACATCATGGAATGAATATAAAGAAAAAATAAAAAATGAAGATGAATATGGCTATGAACTTATTACTGAGATAGAAAAGGCTTCAGATATTGTTGCGACAATTATAGATAGAAGACATAGTTTAGGGATAAGTCAGAAAGAACTTGCTCTAAGATGCCATGTACCACAGTCAACCATTGGAAGAATTGAAACTTATAAGATTTCACCTAAAATTGAAACACTGATAAAGATCTTTAATAATTTAGGATTAAAACTTGTTATTGAAGTACAAGATTAAAAATGGAAGGAAGATTTAATTAAGAATCATTAAATGATTAATGAATTAAATCTTCTTTTTTATATTATTTTAAGGAGTTGAGTAGAATACATGAAAGAGATTATTTATTTTAGTAGTAATAAATGTGTATGTTGTGGAATGCAGATTCCTGAAGGAAAGCAGGTTTGTGATTATTGTATGTTAGATAAAAAAGTATATAGTAATATAAGTGAAAGTAATAAGAATTGTATTTGTAGAAAAGAAAAATTGAAAAATTAAATTAACAATTAATTTTTTGTTTGCTTATATTGTATTTTAAATATTATTTTACATGAGTGTATTTGAATTGACGGATGCAAAAAGTTTGCTATAATATAACCATTGTGTACACAAAAAAATTTAATAAAGGATGGAAACAATGAGTTATATAAAAAGGTTTTTTATTGCAGTCTTTTCATTAACAATGTTTATTGCTAGTTGTTCTCAAGTAGAGGCAAAAGAGCAGATAGATGTTATACAAGAGATTCAAGGTATTATTAATCAAAAAGAAATCAGTGAAAATGATATAGATAAGTTAGAGGAATTATTATCTAATGTAGAAGTAACTGAATCATTTTATTTTACTCCTGAAGTTACTGATGTCACGAGAGGTTATGGTCAATGGCATGATTTAGGTAAGGGTTGGAAAGCAAGAGTAGATAAGCCTCATACAGGTGCTGGAAAACCTCATGTACATGTTGAAAAAGGCAAGGTAAAAGGTGTTGAAAGTGTGGATGGTAGTAAATCTCATGGCAAGACATTAGGTTCAGCAGGAGTACCTAAAGATATTCAAAAAAAAGCAAGAAATCTTAAAGATTATAAAAAAGGTCAAAGTGATTTAAAAAAAATGAAAGAAGCAAAGAGCAAAATAAAAGCGAAAAAACTAAATTTAAAAAAGACAACTGATATAATTATTGCAATTGCGATATTTGTTTCTGTTGTTGGTTTGATGATTTTTTCATTAGGTAGTATTGGTGCTTGGGGATCATTGTTGTTGGCTATATAGGAGAATGATTGATGAGATTTTTGAAAAGTTATTTTGATGAAGATTCATCATTAAAAAAACTTAATAATGAGTTTTTGGAATATGAAAATTATCTTGAAAAGAATCGTGATTGTTTTGATGAACAAACATATCATATTTTAAAAAATGGAATGATTAATGATTATACTATTGAAAAATTTTCAATGGATATTTTTTGGGATGAACATGATCAACGATTAGCAAACATTGAAATGATTTTGGAGTATGATGAAAAGAGATTTTTGTGTAAATATGAGGCAGTTTATTATTTTTCTTTACAGAAAGATTTTAATGAAGAATTTGGGTTTGATGCAATACTTATTTCTGAATGCATTGTTTTATCAAATGGATTTGAACATTATTTATATTTTGTAAATAATGTGCCAATGATTATAAAATGTAAAACTATTAAAATATATCGTTTATCTGATTGATGTTTTAGTGGCTTAAGTATTGAACTGAAAATATATTTTTAAATAATTATATATTATGTAAAGAGGGTGAAATGAAAAACTAAATTCCACTTTGTATATTTAAATTCAACTCTTCTTGTGGGAGTTGAATTTCAAATTGCAAAGTGATTTTTTGTATTATAAAAATCACCTTCAGATATTGATT
>NZ_NFHI01000093.1:0-2882 GCF_002159255.1 Massilimicrobiota sp. An80 | reverse complement strand
AGGGAACTGAAACATCTCAGTACCTGCAGGAGAAGAAAGTAAAAACGATTCCGTAAGTAGTGGCGAGCGAAAGCGGAGGAGCCCAAACCATCAGATGATGGGGTTATAGGGCTGCCGAGAAAGTCGATGCGACATGACAGGAGAAGCGCAGGGGAAGGCGCAGCGAAGAGGGTGAAACTCCCGTATCCGAAGTCGTGAAGCAGGACGAGGCAGACCCTGAGTACGTCGGGGCACGAGGAATCCTGACGGAAGGATCGAGGACCATCTCGAAAGGCTAAATACTCCCTGGTGAGCGATAGTGAACCAGTACCGTGAGGGAAAGGTGAAAAGAACCCCGGGAGGGGAGTGAAATAGAACCTGAAACCATATGCTTACAAGAAGTCAGAGCCCGTTAAAGGGTGATGGCGTGCCTTTTGTAGAATGAGCCGGCGAGTTATGATATGGAGCGAGGTTAAGCAGGAGATGCGGAGCCGAAGCGAAAGCGAGTCTTAAGAGGGCGAAAGTTGCATGTCATAGACCCGAAACCGGGTGATCTAGCCATGATCAGGTTGAAGTCGGGGTAAGACCCGATGGAGGACCGAACCGACCCCCGTTGAAACGTTGGCGGATGAATTGTGGCTAGGGGTGAAATTCCAAACGAACCCGGAGATAGCTGGTTCTCCCCGAAATAGCTTTAGGGCTAGCGTCGCAGGAAGTGCCATGAAGGTAGAGCACTGAATATGTGATGGCCTCATCCCGAGGTACTGAGCATAATCAAACTCCGAATGTCATGGAGACGATGAGCGGCAGTCAGACCATGGGTGATAAGGTCCATGGTCAAGAGGGAAACAGCCCAGACCATCAGCTAAGGTCCCCAAATACATGCTAAGTGGAAAAGGATGTGGAGATGTACAGACAACCAGGAGGTTGGCTCAGAAGCAGCCATCCTTCAAAGAGTGCGTAACAGCTCACTGGTCGAATGACTCTGCGCCGAAAATTTACCGGGGCTAAGCATGATACCGAAGCTATGGATTTACGAAAGTAAGTGGTAGGGGAGCGTTCCAGACAGCGAGGAAGGATGATCGAAAGGACATCTGGAGCGTGTGGAAGAGAGAATGCCGGTGTGAGTAGCGGCACGTGGGTGAGAATCCCACGCACCGAAGACCCAAGGTTTCCAGAGGAAGGTTCGTCCGCTCTGGGTAAGTCGGGACCTAAGGCGAGGCCGAGAGGCGTAGCCGATGGACAACGGGTAGACATTCCCGTACCTGGCTGTGGGTGAAGGAGTGACGGAGACGGCTAGGCCAACCAGCGGCTGGAAGAGCTGGAGCAAGCGAGGTAGGGGTCATCCAGGCAAATCCGGATGGCATAACCCGAAGGCGTGACGCGGATGGAACATTGCGATAAGTACAGAAGAGGCCAAAGCCGGCTTCCAAGAAAAGCTTCTAGCAAAACTGCAGACAGCCCGTACCGAAAATGGACACACATGGGTGAGGAGAGAATCCTAAGGTGAGCGAGAGAACTATAGCTAAGGAACTCTGCAAAATGACTCCGTAACTTAGGGAGAAGGAGTGCTCAGTGGAAGCTGAGCCGCAGTGAAACGGCCCAAGCGACTGTTTACCAAAAACACAGCTCTCTGCGAAGACGCAAGTCGAAGTATAGGGGGTGACGCCTGCCCGGTGCTGGAAGGTTAAGGGGAGTGGTCAGCGAAAGCGAAGCCATGAACCGAAGCCCCAGTAAACGGCGGCCGTAACTATAACGGTCCTAAGGTAGCGAAATTCCTTGTCAGGTAAGTTCTGACCCGCACGAAAGGCGTAACGATTTGGGCGCTGTCTCGGCTGTAGACTCGGTGAAGTCTTAGTACCTGTGAAGATGCAGGTTACCCGCGACTAGACGGAAAGACCCCATGGAGCTTTACTGTAGCTTGATATTGGACTCTGATGCATGATGTACAGGATAGGTAGGAGGCAAGGATACGGATACGCCAGTATTCGAGGAGCCGACGTTGGGATACTACCCTTGATGCATTGGAGTTCTAACCGGACGACATGGAGCTGTCGACGGGACAGTGTCAGGTGGGCAGTTTGACTGGGGCGGTCGCCTCCCAAAGAGTAACGGAGGCGCCCAAAGATACCCTCAGCATGGATGGAAACCATGCGCAGAGTGCAAAGGCAAAAGGGTGTTTGACTGCGAGACAGACAAGTCGAGCAGGGACGAAAGTCGGGCTTAGTGATCCGGCGGCACCGAATGGAAGGGCCGTCGCTCAACGGATAAAAGCTACCCTGGGGATAACAGGCTGATCTCCCCCAAGAGTTCACATCGACGGGGAGGTTTGGCACCTCGATGTCGGCTCATCGCATCCTGGAGCTGAAGTCGGTTCCAAGGGTTGGGCTGTTCGCCCATTAAAGCGGTACGCGAGCTGGGTTCAGAACGTCGTGAGACAGTTCGGTCCCTATCTGTCGTGGGCGCAGGAAGTTTGAGGAGAGCTGCCCTCAGTACGAGAGGACCGGGGTGGACGGACCGATGGTGCACCAGTTGTCACGCCAGTGGCACAGCTGGGTAGCCAAGTCCGGAAGGGATAAACGCTGAAGGCATCTAAGCGTGAAGCCCCCTCCAAGATGAGACTTCCCATTCTTCGGAAGTAAGGTTCCTCCAAGACGAGGAGGTAGATAGGTCATGGGTGCAAGCATGGTGACATGCTGAGCTGAATGATACTAATAGACCGAGGGCTTAGCCGAAGTGGAAGAGAGAGGCTGTTCAGTTTTGAGCGTTCGTGCTCGAAGGGATCTGGTGGTGAAGGCGTGATGGAAACACCTGTACCCATGCCGAACACAGAAGTTAAGCATCACAGCGGCGAAGATAGTAGGCAACTGCGAAAATAGCACGCTGCCAGTCCATGTGAGGGA
>NZ_NFHI01000092.1:0-2890 GCF_002159255.1 Massilimicrobiota sp. An80 | reverse complement strand
AAAAAAAGATGACAGATAGTCACCAATCAAATATTGTTCGACCTGCTTTAAAATGAAAGTGGGGTCAAAATACCCCACTATTAATTTAAAGCTTTTTAGATTAGACCCCTCAATTATTTGAAGGGCCTATTGATTTAAAAGATCATAAAATGATTTTAAGCGTTGACAAGATTGATTGAACTCTTCTTGTTCTTGTGGTGTCATGCGTAATTCAACAATTTCTCTAACACCACTACGATCAATGATGGCTGGCACACTGATAAATAAATCATCCTGACCATATTCGCCACGAAGCAATGTTGAAACAGGTAAAATCTGGTTTTCATTATGTAAGATTGTGCGAATAATACCAACTGTACTTGAGGCTATACCATAACAAGTATTCCCTTTACGATTGAAAATTTCCCAACCAGCCTGAATTGTATCTTTTTTCATCTGTTGATAGGGTTCTTGTCCTAAACGACTCTGGTTATCTTGAACAACACTATAAATATCCTTACCACCAATACGAACAGTTGACCATGGAATCATTTCACTATCTCCATGTTCACCAATGACCATCGCATGAACACTGCGAGGATCAACTTGGATTTTTTGGGCGATGAAATATTTTAAACGGGCTGTATCTAATGTTGTTCCTGTTCCAATAACCTGATTAGCTGGTAAACCAGAAAGTTTATAAGCATAATAACTCATTAAATCTACAGGGTTTGAAACAACAATCAAATGTCCATCAAAATGATGTTCTTTAATTTGAGTAATAATACTTTTCATGACATTTAAAGATGGTTCTAACATCTTTAAACGGTCATTACCACTTTGAGGGGTTGGAACACTTGCTGTGATGATAACAATTTGAGCATCTTCACAGTCTTCATATCGTCCCACTTTGACATGTGTATTACGATTCATATATTCAATGCTTTGAGATAAATCTAAAACTTCTCCTAAAACTTTCTCTTCATTTAAATCAATCAAAGCAATTTCGTCACATAGACCTTGATTAATCAAACAAAATGCAGTACTGACACCAACGTGTCCACATCCAATAATGACAATTTTTCTTTTTTCTAATTTCATTTCTTTTCTCCTCGTTATAAGTCTAAAATGATTATATCATAATTCATAAAATTGTAATGAAATATGATAAAAAGTTTTCAAAACCTGAAAATAAGACGTGTATTTGATAAAAATAAGTATACTATATGTGGGAGAGGAAATTTATGGAATTAAGTCTTTTATTAGCTCAAAATATTTTTGGATTATTTCTTATTATTTTTGTAGGATATTTAACTGTAAAGTGTCGTGTACTGACACCTGATGATAGTAAAGTGATTTCTAAAGTTGTTTTATATATTGTTTGTCCTTGTACAATTTTAAATTCTTTTCAGATTGATTTTACAAATGAGAAGCTGATGGGATTGATTTTATCTTTTATTGGAGCCATTGTCGTTCATTTGATTTTCATTCCATTAACAAAATTATTAGGGCAGATTTTTCATTTTATGCCTGTAGAAAAAGCAACGCTTATTTATTCTAATGCTGGTAATCTGATTATACCTTTGGTAGCTTCTATTTTAGGGGAAGAATGGGTTTTATATACAAGTGGATATATGGTTGTTCAAACTATTTTAATATGGACACATGGAAAAAATCTGGTTTGTAATGAAAAGCAGTATGATTTCAAAAAGATTATCTTGAATGTAAATGTTATAGCAATTATGTTAGGAATGATTATGTTTATAGCACGCTGGCATTTTCCAGCACTGATTCATGATACAGTCAGTAGTGTTGGTTCTATGGTGGGGCCATTAAGTATGCTGGTGATTGGAATGTTATTAGGGAATATTGATATTTTATCTATTTTTAAAGAAAAAAGAGTTTATGGTATTTGTTTTTTGAGATTGATTGTTTATCCTTTGGCTGTGATTTTGGCGTTTCGTTTGCTGGGATTACAAAATTTTCATCAGGATGCTTATCAGATATTGTTGATTAGTCTTTTGGCTGCGAGTGCTCCTGCTGCTGCAACAATTACCCAATTTGCCCAGTTATATGATAAACATCCAGGCTATACGAGTATCATGAATGTTATGTCTGTTATTTTTTGTATTATCACAATGCCGATCATTGTTTTTATTTATCAAATTTTATAAAAGTTAATATCTAAGACATAATTATGAAGGATAATGGTGTATTGTTGGAGGAAGGGTTATATGAAAAGAATTCAAATTAGTCATAATATTGTTGATGAAGATTTATTAAAAGAAGTGAAAAGATACATGATTGCTCCATGGCAAAAATATTTATTGTCATTAACAGGTGTGATTTCATTAATTTTAGGTATTATAAATGTCGTTAATCAAAATATGTTACAAGGTGTTGTTTTATTGGTTTTAGGTGCTGTGTGTATTGGGGAAATTTTCTTTTTGATTCATAGTCATTACAAAGAAATGTTAAAATTAATGAAAGAAGAAATTGATGAACAAAAGATGACATATACAATGAGTTTTGGAGGAGAATATGTCGTTGTACATAATTGTCAGACATCTATTGATAATAAGATTCCTTACTCTCATCTCAAAACTTTATCACAGACAGAACATGCATATGTTTTATTAGCAAAGAAAAATGAAATCATTATTATTCGAAAAGATTGTTTAAAAGTAAGTATTCGTGAATTTATAGATTTCCTGAAACAAAAAGATACAAAAATAAAAAAATGGATCAAAGCATAAAAGTCGTTTCTATCAAATGACTTTTTTTGTTATAATAATGAAATAGGCGAAGTCTAGAAGACCTCGCCCCTTCCCGAACCGTACGGGCACCTTTCAATGCATACGGCTCTCCATTTCTAAGTGAGTTTTCGTTTTGCGATTTGATTGTATTCTAA
>NZ_NFHI01000091.1:0-3071 GCF_002159255.1 Massilimicrobiota sp. An80 | reverse complement strand
CATTCATATCATTAATCCAGAAAATGAGGAACAAATAATCAATAACATATAACAAGAAAATTCGTAAGACTAAATTCCACTTTATTTTTTAAAGTAGAATTTACTTTTACAATTAACCATTATAAAAATATATCTTAAAAAATAAAAAAAGTATTGACGAAAAAAGAAGCCTATGCTAATATATTAGGGCAGTCGTTAATGGGCCTGTAGCTCAGCTGGTTAGAGCGCACCCCTGATAAGGGTGAGGTCGATGGTTCAAGTCCATTCAGGCCCACCATTAATAACTGTTATATATATACATGGGCCTGTAGCTCAGCTGGTTAGAGCGCACCCCTGATAAGGGTGAGGTCGATGGTTCAAGTCCATTCAGGCCCACCATGTATAATTGTATAATGGGGCTTTAGCTCAGCTGGGAGAGCGCCTGCTTTGCACGCAGGAGGTCAGCGGTTCGATCCCGCTAAGCTCCACCATATAGGATATATAACCTGTATTGGATGTTTTTGTAAAAACATCTGATGCAGGTTTTTTGTTTATATAATATTTTTTATCTACAGGATATGAAATTAACCGTATTGTCAGGGAAAGGAGTAAAAGTTGGGACAATATGAATATCAAATTATAAGATTTTGAAAAGGGTAATAAATGAAATAGAGAAAGGTTAAAAAGGTAAATAATAATGATGAAAATTGTAAATGGAATTCAAAAAGTATTAGCATTGACAGATTTTGAAGTAAATAAATTAAGTGATCGTTTAGGATTGATGGAATTTAACGGTTATACGATTTCACGAAAAACTGCAAATGTAGAAGGACAAAGTATTGAATATAATGTATTTTCAGTGAAATGTATCAATAGTTTTAATGGAAAGCAGATTACGGTTAATGTTACTTATGAAGGAACGAATAAAGGAATTTTAGATACATTAGCACATAAAGTTGAAAACAATCCACTAGAAAAAGCATTTATTGATTTTGATCAGGTGCTTATTGGACATTATATTTCTGGTGGTGGTAATTTTAGCCAGTTGATGCAGACATATAGAGCTGAAAAAGTAAGAACAGTAGATAACAATGAAGCTCAAAGAATTTTGAACATGATGAAAAACAATGAACATCAAGTGAATAATCAGGAAAGAAAACCTGAACAAAAATAAATGAAATGAGAAAAGAACTTTGATAATCAAATAAAATATGCTAGTAAATGAACTGTCAAACAGAGATGAAAATCGAGTAGCTAGCATCTATACAGGATGCCGTGACGTGATGATGATAGGAGCATGAGTCAAAAGACTTTAGCATATTTCTAACTTTATGAGGAAAGTTGGGTGATATAAAAAAATATTTGATTATTGAAGTGTATATATATGAAGAAAGGGCAGAAAGAGTCCTTTCTTTACTTATTTTATAGAGTACATATAATGGGACAATTGGTGGTAGAAATACCACGAAGAAAGAAGGTGATGAAAAGAGGTGAAATATATTTTGCAAATTTATCTCCTACTATGGGTTCAGAACAGGGTGGAATAAGACCAGTATTGATTATTCAAAATGACAAAGGAAATGTTTATTCTCCAACTGTTATAATTGCTCCAATCAGTTCTAGTGATCAAAAAAGAAAGAAGAAATCTTTTTATCACGTTGATCTAGATATAGAATGTTTACCAAAGAGAAGTTTTGTGATGCTTGAACAAATCAGGACGATTGATAAAAAAAGATTAGATAATTATATTGGATGTGTTGATGAAAAGTTTATGAAAATAATTGATAGAGGCATTATTTTGAGTATGGTAGGGATATAAAAGTGATAAATGTTATGAAAGATATGGTTTATAGAGTTTTAGATAATGTAAGCTTGTTAAAAATATTGAAAACTGTTTTTACTTTCCCAATATTTATTTTTGTGTTTTATGCTTGTTTGATAGGATTAGGTGTATTGTGTGATAATGAATACTTTAATGAAACTTTAGTTAATGAATTAAAACCGAGTTCTTCTATAGGGTTATATATCCACTTGCTACTCATGTATTTTGTTGTTAAAATTTTTTTTAGAGTATGCAGAACAGGTGAATGTAAAATATCTTTTTGGGAAGGTTCAACAATAAAGGAATTTCAGAAAATAAAAAATATATTGTATAAATCCAAACAAATTTTTTACAATTTGTGGAATATGATTTTTCATAAAAATTTTGTTTATAGGGTTTTTGGTACTGGAATAATGATCTCATTTGTAGTTGAGATCATTTTTGCTATATATATTATGTTGGTAACATACATAGATTTTATGGGATTTATTTTAGGATTTTTGATTTGAGAACGTTAACTTCTACTAGAATTATACATCTATAATACAGAAATTGGAAAAATATTGATTATTTCGATGTTTTTCTCTTTTTTTATTAGACAGTATATGTTATAATAGATGTATAAATATACATCTATTATTTGGGGGAATGTCATATGAAATATAATCCTGTACCTAGACCTGATAGAACTGTTATTGTCAAGAATAATGGTTATCAATATGTTTACCTGACTCAATGTGTCAAGTATTCGCCTCGATTAAAACGTTCTGTTCCATCACGTGTTTCTATTGGCAAGCTTGATGAAAATGGTATGCTGATTCCCAATAAGAAATACTTTGAGCTGTTTCCTGATTCTAACGGTTTGGATGAACTTGGGGATAGAGCTGATTTTATTTCCATTGGCCCACATCTGGTTGTAGATAAAATTTCTAATCAATTATCCTTATATTCTCTTCTTGAAACTGTTTTTCATGATAAAGCAGATAAGATCCTTGACATCGCGACTTATATGATCATGTCCGAAAATAATGTCATGCAGTATTTTGATGATTATGGCTATGGTCATTCTTTGTTTAATAAAGCTAACTTTACTGATAGTACTATTGGAAAACTGTTAGGGTCTTTGACGGTTTGCCAGATGGATTTGTTTATCAGGTCCTGGGTGACCATGCAAAACAAAGATGGTATCTATGTTTCCTATGATTCTTCTAATATGAATACTGTTGCAGGGTCACTGACATTAGCGGAGTATGGACATGCGAAAGATAAT
>NZ_NFHI01000090.1:0-3077 GCF_002159255.1 Massilimicrobiota sp. An80 | reverse complement strand
CGCCAATGGAACATCCTTGGAGAAATGATGACTTTCTTGGCTTTCTAGCAAGACAAAAGCATCGTACAAACGGTGCTAATGTTTAACTTTTTTTAGGACATTTTCAAAATTGCTTGACATCTTATTCAAACATTGATACTAAGGAAATCATAACAGGAATAAGACAAAATAAAGTTGCATTTTCATGAAATAAAAGAGTCAGCCATACACCAACAATAACACCTAATATAAAAAAACAGATGATAGTTATATAACAAAAACATTTTTGAATGGCCTGTTTATCATTTTGAAAAATACCACGATATAGATTTTCAACTCCACTTCTTAAATTTCCAGTACACATTGTTGAAGAAAAAGAACTTCCTAAAACCTTTTTAAAACATTCTGCCTGCATTGCACATAAAAAAGAAATCAATATATGGACAATACGATTGTATGGTCCAATAGGAATAAAACTGACTATAACCAAAATCATCATTTCAATCATTAAAATAATTTGTCGCCAATGCCATTTTTGATACATACATTGATATCGCAAAAACATGGTTATAAAGACACCTAAGAAAAATGCGAGAATAGGTATAAGATATTTAACCGTTTGAAAAGAGTCACCTTGAGCTATTGACATACCTAACTTGACGATATTTCCAGTTTGTGCATTTGCGAAAACATGATCTCTACAAACATAACTATAAGCATCTAAAAATCCTCCCACAATCGCTAATAAAGACGCTAATAAAAATGATTCAGACATCTGATCATTTTTTTCCATTTTCTTCACCTCCTTGTCACTATAATTCATCTCAAATAAAAAACATATCAATTTCCAAAAATAAAAAATACAAGCCTAAGACTTGTATCTTCTAAAATATTCTTGAGCAATAAGACTGGCAATAAACTGTAACTGATAAGGGTGACTGCCTTGATCTTGTAAAGATTGGAAAGTTAAAACTTCATCTACAAAATAAGGATATTCCTGTTGAGCACTTGTAATCATCCAAATTTTAGGAGCTTCTAATTTCTTTTGGAGAGCCCTTAAATCTTCATAATCAAAATAAGAACCGGTATAAGAAAAAACAATAATCAAATCATTTTCATCTGCACTTAAAATATGTTCCATCTGTTGAAAATAAGAAACATAAGAATCTACTTGTTTTCCTAACATTAATAAATCTGTCTGTAAATTCATAGCCGCTGTTTGTGCCTTTAATAAACCAAATATGCCGACTTTTTGATAATGATATAAATCCTGACAAAGATGAATAAGTTGTTGTTGATGCAATGTTGATTGTACCATTTGAATACTTTCACAAACTTTTTGTCCATAATCATCTATTCGTTTTTGCATTGAAGAAGATTGTGACTGTTCTTCAAAATAAAAGTCAGGATCCGCTAATAATTCTTTAAGCTCAGCAAAGTCTTTCAATCCAATTTCTTTACAAAAACGAGAAATGGAACTCATCGCAACATGACAATCCTGAGCCAATTCTCTAATACTGACATCTTGCATCTGGTCAATATGTTCTAAAATATAAGTCGCTATTTGACTATTGGTTGAATCTTTCTTTTCTGTTGCAATAGTGCTTAAAAAAACAATGGGTAACTTTCCATAAATCATCCATATCACTCTCTTTCTATGATTTCCCTCCAGCAAAATTATACATCAATCTTTCTTTCATTTCAGTAGTATCTTTTCCTAATGCTTCAATGATTTGAAAAGCAAATGGATATGGCGTTGCTGGTCCTTGACTTGTGATAATATTTTGGTCATAGACAACAACACGATCTACAAAAATACCTCCATGTAATTTTTCTTGATACCCTGTATATCCAGTCACCTTTTTTCCATTAATAACCTGTGCATCAGATAAAACAATTGTCCCAGAACACATCGCCGCAATCATTTTATTTTGTTGATTAAAATATTGTACCATCTGAATCACTTCATTATTTTTTCTTAAATTCTCTCCACCAGGTCTACCTCCAGGTAATACCAGAACATCATAATCTTTAATTTCATCATTAAAAACTTTATCAGCTTTGACTTTTATATGATGCATCCCATCAACAAATTCTTCTCCAAAACCAAATGTTTGACATTCTATATTGGCTCTTCTCAATAAATCTACAATGGTTAATGTTTCTCCTTCTTCATAACCTTGTGCCATCAATACTGCAACACGTTTCATATTATTCATCCTCCTTGACATCAAATGCATTGAAATAAACCATACGTTTTTTGACAGCCAAAGCATCCCCACCTAACAACTCCACTAACTTATATGCAAATGCATATGCTGTAGCAGGACCTCGACTTGTCACTAGATTTCCATCAATCACAACTTTATCCTCTAAATATGTTCCTTGATGAATTTTTTGATCATATCCCATATATGCTGTATATTTTTTATCTTTTAATAATCCAGCTTTTTCTAACACAATAGGCGCTGCACACATGGCACAGATATATTTTCCCTGGTTGTTCATTTGATGCAAAATATCTATCACTTGATTGCAACTACACATTGCATCTGCACCACCATAACCTCCTGGTAAAACAACCATATCATAGTCAATGATATCTTCATTTAAGACTTGATCACATTGAACTTCTATATCATGACCACCTTTCACGACTTTTTCAAAACCGACCATATCACACTGGATTTGAGCTCTACGTAAAATATCAACAATCGTTAATGTTTCTCCTTCTTCAAATCCTGGCGCAACGATAACTGCTGCTTTTTTCATATATATCAACTCCCTTTCTAATCATACAATAACCTTCTTTTCTTTTATATCCAATTGATTTCCTAAAGCTGGAAATAAAAAAAGGGGCTGTAACGAAATAACTTTTTAAAGAGTTGATTTTGTTTCAGCTCTTTTCTTTTTCTGTTTTTAGGCAATAAAAAAACATCTTTTCTCTTCTTCTGATTTCAAGATGTAATATTTTTGTTGATTTTTCTTCTGTTTTCCCTGTTTTTGGGCGCAATATCCCTATATCGCTCAAAATTTGTTTTTTTCATGTGCATATCTTTTTAATTGAGAAGCAATTTTTCCTTTTCTTCTTTCTCCTT
>NZ_NFHI01000009.1:0-60759 GCF_002159255.1 Massilimicrobiota sp. An80 | reverse complement strand
GTATATTTATACATCTATTATAACATATACTGTCTAATAAAAAAAGAGAAAAACATCGAAATAATCAATATTTTTCCAATTTCTGTATTATAGATGTATAATTCTAGTAGAAGTTAACGATTTTACATAAAACTGATATTTTTTAAATAGAATGTCTGATATAATACATTATTAAGGAGATGATCACGATGAAATGGAATTCAGAAACAACTGAAAAACTAACAAAAAACGAAAAAAAACTGATAGATTTTATTTTTCAAAATATTCATCAGTTTTCTTCTATGTCAATCCAAGAACTTTCTCAAAAAACACATATATCTCAAGCTACTATTTCTCGCTTACCTAAACATCTAGGCTATCTCAATTTTAAAGATATGAAAATGAGTATGACACAAAAGGTATCCCCTGCCAACAAAATGCATTCAACAGTAACACAAGAACACTCTTTTCCTCATTATTTAATTTTACAAAATCAATATATTGAAAAAACAATTGAACATCTAGATATAGATGAAATTGATACAATTGTTGATCACATCATTGAAGCCAATACAATTTATGTATTTGCTAAAGGAGCAACGATTTGTCTTGCTGATTTACTCTCATTTCGATTACGCAGATTTCAAAAGAAAGTCGTTATCATGCCTTCAAGTGGTTCAGAAATTTTTGAATGTCTTCCAATGATCAAATCAGACGATTTTGTTATTCTCTTTGGATTTTTAAAAACACCTGTAGAAGCACAGATAGTTCTTGAATATTGCCATCAAATCAAATGTCAGACAATGCTGATGTCTAGTCGCTTAATTGATGACGCTAAAAAAATGGCTGACTATAATATTTATGTATATCGTGGCGAAGATCATGAATATCATTCTATGGCTGTTCCTATGGCATGTATTGATGCTTTAGTAATAGAAATTGCTAAAAAAGGTGGTCATTCATATACACAGAGTGTAGAAGATATCTATCAGTTAAAAGAAAACTATAAAATAAAAATACAAAGATAATATCTCTGTATCATAATAAAGCAACATAATCGCCACCCAATCGATAGACTTCTTTAAGAAGTCTTTTTTGTAATGTCGCATCTTCAACCTGAATATTTAAACTTTCAGATATTTGGATAGTATATTGTCCTTTGTCGATTTCTTCTCTTAATTGTTTAATACTATGAAAACAACTTTGAAAACATGTCTGAACACAACCATACTGTGTTGCTTGATGTGTATCACTGCCAGAAACAACTGGTTTATGATATCGATGCGCAAACTGATAAATCATATCCTGCATTTTTAATCCATAACATGCTAAATCTTTTCCATTTAGATCAAAGAAATCAAAACATAACAACTGCTTCTGTGATAATTCTGGAATATGTCCTCCCTGACGATAAACATGTGCTCCCCCAAAAATAACATCATATTGACGAACAAGCGTTACTAGCTCATCAAAAGTTAAAAAACTTTCTTTCGCTTTATGTTTTTCCAACTTTTTATTTAACTCAACAATATCATGATATCTTCCAATAACAAGAGTATGTCCTCCCTCTTTAATATCTATTTCCATTCCAAAGAAAATCAATAACCCATCTTTACTCTGACAACAATCACCTACATGCGTATAGTGAGTATATATATAATCATACATTTCTAAAAATGATAACGTATTAAAATGTTCAGTCAGACAAATAGCATCAAGTCCTTTAAGATATGCTTTGTGAAACATTTGATCAGTATATTGTGTAGAAAATGGTAATTTTTTTGCTAATTTACCATGAGTATGAAAATCTATATTCATAAAAACCTCCTAAAACAAAATAGAAATGATAACACATAAAATCATCCATACAATAGAAATTAAAACGAAAATCAAATCATCTTTCTTAAACATTAGTGATGCCATTTTCTTTTTTCTAACAATCTTATTTTCATTTGCATAGCGATATCCTTTTAATTCCAATGCTTCAACTGTTGTTCTTGATCGTTTTGCAGTATTTAACATTAACGGATAGAAAGATAATATAATAATTTTTATCTGGTATATAAAATATTTCACTTTCCCAAGCCATGTTTTTTTTGATGGAGAATGTCCTCTTAAACGATAAGATAACAATATGTTTTGGAATTCTTCCATAAGGATAGGTAATATACGAAATGCATATGAAATACTAAAAGACAATTGATCAGGACAACCAAAATATAGCAATCCTGTTGCTAGACGGTCAGGGTTTAATCCTGAAAAAACAGTAATGGAAGCAAGAGAACAGACAGATACTTTTAATGTCATAACTAATAATGAATATAATGTTGATAAATTTCCACCAAAGAATAGTGCAGCAATAAACAAATATCCTGTTTGACAAAATACACCTAGACAAAATAAAAATAATACAAGTGGTGCAATTTTTGCTAATTTAGTTGTTATCGCAACAAAAACAAACATCCCTAATAAAACAATGAGATCATTTAAAAACCATGGAATCAAACCAAAAAATAAATACCAGCATAATAATGTTCTTGGATCTAATCCTGCAATAACCGTATCATCATTTCCATAAGCATTTTTTAGCACTTGATTACGTAAATAATCAATTGTAAATTTATCTAACAAAGTCTGTGTGATTTTATGCATTATGATTCCTCCTGTTGATAAGCACTCACAAATTCATCAATTTCATAACAGCGAATATTGAGTGCTTCCCCCATTTTAAAGATTTCTGGTGGTTCTATTCCTACCATTTCTCTTACATACTTATCGCTAAAGACTTCATGTCTTTGACCATCCTTGACTATATAACCTGATGATAATACAATGATTCTCTCTGCCCAATCACAGACAAGCTGCATATCATGTGTTGCTATAACAACAGTTTCAACAACATCTTTTAAGATATCTAATGTTCTCATGATCTCTTTTCTAGTTGCAATATCCAAATTGGCAGTAGGTTCATCTAAAAGCAAAATAGATGGTTGCAATGCTACTCCTATTGCAAGTGAGGCTCGACGCATTTGTCCCCCTGATAATAATCGTCCATCTCTTTCTTGAATATCCTGCAAATCGAACAATTCAATTAATTTTTTGGCTCTATCTTTATAATCCTTAATATGTCGTTCTTTCATGGCAAATTCAATATCCCCTCGAATACAATCTTTAATAAACATATCTTCAGGATTTTGATATACAAGTGAAATATGTTTTGATAATTCTTCAGCTGAATAATGTTTTGTCTTTTCTCCACATACATTCACATAGCCAACTTGTGGTTTTAATAATCCTATCATCATCTTCATCAATGAAGACTTTCCAGCACCATTAGAACCTATTAAAGCAATTTTATCCCCTTTATAAATATTAAGATAAAAGTCTTTCATGAGCTGATAAGGTTCACCTTTTACACTTCTAAACTGTAACCCAACATTTACAAATTCTACAACACGTTCATCCTTTTCTTGTACTTTTCTTTCATGAGTACAATCTGTCATATGTTTCTTTTTTGTAAAAATATTCTGTCCTTCCTCTATAGTAATGGGCAATAAAGTATTTGAATCTAGTAAATTCTTTTCCTGCATGATTTTAGCAGCACGTGTAATTTGTGGTGGAAAAATATGACAAGATTCAAGTTCTTCAACTCTTGTCAAAGCTTCTTTGACTGGTTTTTGCCACATAATAGAACCATCCTTCATTAAAATCACATGATGGCAGTATTGGGCAATATATTCTGTATGATGTTCAATAACAATAATTGTTTTGTGATATTTTTCATTTAATTCCTTTAATATTTCATAAATTTCTCTTGCATGTTTAGGATCTAATTGAGCAATGGGTTCATCTAAAATAAGAATTTCTGGTGATAACGCAGTAGAACCTGCTAAAGCTAATAAATGCAATTGTCCCCCAGATAATTGCCAGATATAATCATTTCGTTTTGAATATAAGTCACAAACCTTAAGAATATTCATAACATTGTCTTCATAATTTTCCAATCCATAATTCATACATGCAAAAGAAGCATCTTCATAGACTGTGGGACATACGATTTGATTTTCAAAATCTTGATACACATAACCCACTTTTTTAGCAATTTCACTAATATCCAAAGTTAAAGCATCTTTTCCATCAAAATACAATTTCCCTTGCAGTTCACCCATAATAAAACGTGGAATCAAACCATTTAGAGTTTTACATAAAGTCGATTTGCCACAACCATTGTTTCCAATAATTGCGACAAAATCTCCTTTTTCAATTGTTAAATGAATATTTTTTAATGTTGGCTGCTTTGCTCCTGGATATGTGAATGATAAATCATTGATTTCAATCACATGGCTGCCTCTTTTCTATTTTTAATTTTCAAAAATGCAAGAACAATAACAAGCACTGCAATCACTCCACTGACAATCATAGCTGTGCTATTTCCTGCCCATGCAGCTTCCCAATCAATAATGGCAAGTCCGTTTTCTGCCATAAATTCTCCACCAATTGCAACGACAAAAGCAATAGCACATAATACAAATGTTTTGATTCCCATTTTTTCTCCATCACCCACAACAGTATTTTCATCACGAGGTGCGACACCTAATAATGGTTCAATTTTCCCATAAAGTTTTGGAACTAAATACATACATGGTAATAAAGAAAATAAGATTCCTGAAAATAGAATATCATTTAAACAAGCAAAACCTTCTGTAAAGAATACTGATTCTGGTAAACCTGCAACTGCTTCAAAATCTTCTACAGCAAACTGAACTTTTAAAATATCAACAATGCATCCCAGTGACTGTTGAATAATAACAGCTAAAATAGAAGCGATGGCAACACTCTTGATACTTTTTGGATTTTTAACAAGACGTCCAGCAACATAAATACCAATTGTTAAAGTTAAAAACTTTTCAAGTTCTCCTAAACCACCAAATTGCCCTAACATGATTTCACTAAAAACTAATTCACCAGTAGCTGCACCTAATGCCGCTGACAATGGATCAAATAACATAGCTAAGATGAGTGGAATAAAAATAAAATATTCTACTGATAATTCCACGATACCAATTTGAAAAGATGGTATTAACTCTGTAAATAAAGTTGATAATCCATATAAAGACATACTTAAAACAAAAGTCATTAATTTCTGTGATTGTGTCATTGATTTTTTCATACTCTTTTTCCTCCCTTATCTTAATGACATGAACATCTTAGCATAATTTTAATGTAGCTAAATCAATAACACGTAAAATGAAAGTTAATATTTCATTAAAAATTAAAATGAAACATTTTTTTCTTTATATACTCCAACATGATTTCTTTAGTCACTTTTTTTGACTTTTCTTTAATGAGTTGTTATAGTATGAATGGTGATGAAAATGAATTTATATGATATTGAAGTCTTAGATAGTCATAATCAAAAAATAAAATTATCAAAATATCAGGGACATGTTTTACTCATTGTCAATACGGCTACGGAATGTGAGTTTACAGAACAATATGATCATTTAGAAGATTTATATGAAAAATATCATGAGCAGGGATTTACTATTCTTGATTTTCCATGTAACCAATTTGGTGAACAGGCTCCGGGCACAATGGAAGAAATTATGTCTTTTTGTGCCGATACTTATGGTGTGAGTTTTCCACAATTTGCGAAAATTGATGTGAATGGTCCTCAAGAATCTCCTGTATACACATATTTAAAAGAACATCAAAAACCTGAATTATCCAAACGCATTGAATGGAACTTTACAAAGTTTCTGCTTGATCAAAATGGACATGTTGTTGAAAGATTTGAACCTTTGGTCACACCATATGAAATTGAAGATGAAATCATTAAACTTTTATAAAAAATATCGAATCTACATGATGTAAATTCGATATTTTTTATTCTTGTTGTCCTTTCATATAAGGATTTGTATATAATGAATACACTAATTGTAAACACATCACACACCATATAACGGGTTCACAGAATATAACTGCCATATATTGGAATTGAGGGATAAAAATAAATACAAATATAATTTTTCCTACAAATTCAATAATACTTGATATCAACGGTAATAATTTCTGTCCTAATCCTTGCAATGCATAACGTGTTTGCATCAAAACTCCTAATACTGCATAGAATGGTCCCACAATTGTTAAATAAAGTGTTCCATTATCTAAAACTGCACTTTCACTAGAACCTGAAATTAATTTTACAAGTGATGACCCAAATAATAGAATAATGATAGTCACAATAGCTGCCATAACAACATCATAAATATAAGCATATTTCATCGCTTTTTGAATTCTTTCGCGCTGATTTGCTCCTCTATTTTGTGAGACAAATGTTGAGATTGCAAGCGCCATAGCTGTAAAAGGCATATTAAAGAACATGTAGAGTTTTCTGGCTGCTGTATGTCCTGCAATAATCAGATATCCTAAATTGTTGATTCCATACTGAAGAATGACTGATCCTGCAGAAACAATACTGCTCATAAATCCCATTGAAAAACCTTGTCCTAATAATTCTTTATATAATTCTTTATCGACTACAAAATGTTTTTTTGATGGTAATAAGATCTGTGTCTTTTTGAAAATATAAATAATACATAATATAACTGATACACCTTGAGAAATAACCGTTGCGACAGCTGCTCCTTGAATTCCCATATTGAGTTGTGTAATAAAGAAAATATCTAATACAATATTTAATAAAGACGAAACGATAAGGAAAACAAGTGGCATCACACTATTTCCAATGGCTCTCATTAAACCAGCACAGAGATTATAAGCAAACATAACAACAATGAATAAAACAATAACTGAAATATAACTATATGCTTCCTGAATAATATCTACTGGTGTATTTAATAATTCAAGTAAAGGATGTAAGCATATCATTCCTATTGTTGTTAAAGCGATAGAAACAATCAATCCAATAACAATAGAACTTGCTACTGATTTTTTTAACAGTTCTCGATCTTGTGATCCAAAACTTCTGGCTGTAACAATTGCCAATCCATTACCTATTCCTAATGCAAACCCTACTAACAAGTCATAAATAGATGTACATGATCCAATGGCAGCTAATGATACATCACCTAAATAATTTCCAACAACCATTGTATCGACAGTATTATATAATTGTTGGAACACATTAGAAACAAGTAATGGAAGAGCAAAAGTAATCAATGATTGAAATATAGGTCCATGAATCAGATCAACATCAGCCTGAAAAAAGCTTTTTCTTTTTGCACCTTCCATATGTCTACCTCTATTCAGTCACATTACGATTGATAATTTCTACTAATGTAAAAATTCCATCTTCGTATTCATATTTTAAAATACAGCAGTTATAAAATCTTTCTGTTTTCTTTACTTTTGCATATTCTTCCCATGCACGATAGAACTGAGCACAAGCCCCACCATGAGAAACGGCTAAAACGACTTCATGATCTTCTTTATTCATGATTTCAGTTAATGTCTTTGACATTCTTTCTCTTAGTTCCATTTCACCATCTCCACCAAATCCTTTGAAAAAATCTCCATATGGTAAAGGTGGATTCAAACATTCATCTTTTCCTTCAAAAACACCAAAATTCCATTCTTTTAAACCTTTCACTCTTGTATAAGGCATCTGATAATCAGTAACGATTTCTAAAGTGTCACAAGCTCTTTCTGATGTAGAAGAATAAGCATGATCAAATGTAATATGATTATTTTTAAAATATTCACCTGCAATCTTTGCTTGTTTAATCCCAAGTTCTGTTAAAGGGGCATCACACCATCCTTGTATCTTGTGTTGAACATTAAATAAAGTTTGTCCATGTCGCATTAAATAAAGTGTTTTTTTCATTTTTCTATTCCTCCCTGATGATTTGATTTCACTATATCTTTTAATGTGATTTTTGGATGACGATATCTTGCATTTGGATTCTTATCAAACTTCAACGCAATCGCATGAAATGGGCAGTTTTGTACACATGCCAAACAAAAATCACATGTTTTTGACTTTCTTTGAGCTTTTCCATTAACCATCTGAATATTACCAATAGGGCAGACTTGCTCACATATTGTACATCCCGCACACTGATCTGTTATTTGAATTGTTTCTCCATTATTCAATTCAGGATGATCCGTAAATCTTTTTGTCACCATTTGGTAAACTTCCTGGCTTTCTTTCGTTGGTTGAGGTATATCCTTTTCTTGAGCTTCAAGTCTAGCTTTCGCTTCTTGAATTTGCTCATCTACATGCTTATTGATAGCCATCTGTTCTTCCATATCGAATGAAGGTAAATAATTATCAACCATTTTAATTGTTTGAATAAAATCAACATGTATTCCATGCTCTTTACAAAAGTTTTCACTCCATACACCAGCTACTGTATCTCTATTTCCATAAGTCAATAACATATAAAAATAAGGTGTATCAAATTTGGCTTTTGCTAAAAAACGTCTAACAGTTTGAGGAAGCTCTCCAGCATAAATAGGAGCGACAATCCCAATCTTATCAGCTTTATATCGTAAATCTTCTTTTTTCAATTCCTGTGGAATACTGTAAAGATCTTCTTCAATCTGTCTTGCTACATATAAACAGTTTCCTGTTGCCGTATAATAAAATATCATGTTTCTACCTTCTTTCCAATGATATTGTAAGCATTTTTACTGTTTTTGTACAATATCAATATGGAAATCTGCTATAATGAAATAGAATAGTGAGGTCCTCATATGATAGAATTAGAACAACTACAACATTTAGTTACATTTCAAGAATGTCAGACATTATCCAAGGCAGCTAAACAGCTTCATATATCACAACCTGTTTTAACACGTTCTATGCAAAAATTAGAAGAAGATTTAGAAGTCAATTTATTTAACAGAACTAAAAATAAAATTGCTTTTAATGAAACAGGTCTATTAGCTGTTTCTCTAGCAAAACGTATTTTAGATGATACAAAAGATATGAAAAAACAACTTGTAGATTTTGATAGAAAGCTACATACTTTTGCGATTGGTTCATGTGCGCCAGCACCATTATCTTATTTAAGTCGTAAATTTTCACAGTTCTATCCTCAAAGAACATTATTAACAGAAATTAAAGATATGCATATCTTAATCAAAGGTCTAAAGGAAAAAGACTATACAATCATTATCATGCCTTATGACATAGAAGATGAACAGATTGAAAGTATTCCATTTATGGACGAACAATTATTTTTTTCTTTACCTTTAAATCACCCTTTAGCTCATAAAAAATCCATCTCATTAAAGGAAATGAATGGAGAGAAAATGTTATTAATGTCAAATATTGGTTTTTGGAATGATATGCATAAAAAAACAATGCCCCATACAAAATTTCTGATTCAAAACGATCGTTCTGTTTTCTATGATTTGGTAGAACTGTCTACATTACCTTCATTTACATCTGACTATGTTATGAAAACTGAAATCATGCCTCAAAATAGAGTGATTATTCCTATTTCAGATGCCCAGTCACATGCGACGTTCTACTGCTGGTATCTTAGAGAAAACGAATCTCAATTAAGAACTTTATTATATCATCTATAAAAAAGGATGAAATAGTTCCCAAATAACGGAATTCATTTCATCCTTTTCAATATCATATTTATTTTAACTTATTGTATTCTTCGTCACTTACTGGTTCTAACCATTCATTAGAAGCACCTTCTGCTGGTACAGAAATGGCAATATGGGCAAACCAGCTATCTTTAGCAGCACCATGCCAATGTTTCACTTCTGGAGGAATATCCACAGTATCACCTGCTTTTAATTCTCTAGCAGGTTTCCCCCATTCCTGATACCATCCTCTACCATCAGTAACCAGTAGAATTTGTCCACCTTTATGATGAATATGCCAATTATTGCGACAACCTGGTTCGAATGTGACATGACTTACTGGTAAACTTTCAGCAAGGGGCTGTAAATAACTTTGACCAATAAAATATTGAGCAAACGCTGTATTTTCTTCTCCAACGGGAAATAATGTTTTAACATCTTTCATACTCTTCTAACCTCCTATCTGCTTCTATTATATATCTACCAAACAAAAATATCTAATACCTATTTTTTATTATCAACAATGCTTAAAAAGCATTAACATTTGGCGACAAACTGATTAAAAATCTCCTGCATTTTTTGATCAGTTTTACACATATCTTCAGGATGAAATTGAACTGCTGTAATCGGTAAAGATATATGTTCAATAGCTTCAATCATCTGATCTTCACTGTATGCGACAGCTTTTAATCCCTTTCCTAAATGATCAATAGCTTGATGATGAAAACTGTTCACATATCCTCTATCTTGAAAGATAGGATATAAAAAACTATTTTCTTGAATGTTTATTGTATGACTTGCACATTCTCTTCTTTCTTTTTGAGAATGTAAAAGTATTTTCTGTGGAGCATAAGATAAATCTTGATAAAGCGTTCCACCAAAAGCTACATTAATCACTTGAAGTCCTCGACATACACCGAAAATAGGTATATTTTTTTGTGTTGCTTTTTTTATCAAGGCAATCTCATATAAATCTCTAGGATAATCTGTTTCACCTAATAAGGGTAATGGATTTTCATGATAGAGTAATGGATTGACATCACAACCACCAATAATCATTAAACCATCAATCATATCTAATTGCATCTCTATATCTTCAATAGGAACAGGCGGCAATAAAACTGGGATTCCTTGTGCTGCAATAATAGCCTGTAAATAATCTTGTTTAATAAAATGTATATATTTATCATTTTGTAGTTCTTCACTGCATGTTATTCCAATTCTCTTTTTCATACTTTTCTCCTTTCTTCTTTTATATCAATTCAATATATCATAAAAATCATATCTTATACATAAATATGATTTACAATATCTTATTCACTTTTTATTTGAATATGAATACATGCAAAAAGCCAGCTAATGCTGACTTTTATTTTTCAAAATGCTGTGCTACTTTTTGTAAGTCTTCAATAATTGGTAAATGTTGTGGACATACATTTTCACATTGCCCACATCCAATACATTCACTTGCTTTACCAAAAGTCTTTGTCAAGTTATTGTAGTATTCACCTTGAGGTGTCCATCCTTTTTCTTCTACTTCCTGTAAATCAGCATTATATAATGAGAAATATTTAGGAATAGCTATATGCATTGGACATCCTTCTGTACAATATGAACATCCTGTACATGGAATAGCAATCGTAGAATTAATAATATCAACAGCCTGACGAATTAATTGATATTCATCATCATGAAGTGGCTGCATATCTTTCATATAGCTTATATTATCTTCTAATTGAGCCATATTAGACATCCCACTTAATACCATCATGACATTATCAAGACTTGCCGCAAAACGAATAGCCCATGAAGGTACTGACATATCTGGATGATATTCTTTATACATATTTTCAACTTTTTCAGGAACTTTCGCTAATGTTCCACCTTTAACAGGTTCCATCACAATAACAGGTTTATGATATTTTGTTGCCACCTCATAACATTGACGAGATTGAACACCTACACTATCCCAATCTAAATAATTAATTTGTAATTGAACAAATTCAAATTCTGGATGTTCCTGTAATACTTTTTCTAATAATTCTGGTCCATCATGGAATGAAAATCCAATAGTTTTAACCAATCCTTGTTTTTTCTTTTCTTGAATCCATGTAAAACAATCAAGCTTTTCATATGTTTCAATACTATGTGTATTAATATCGTGTAAAAGATAATAATCAAAGTATTCTACCCCAGTTTTCTTTAACTGTTCATTAAAGATTTTATCTCTATCTTCTTTTGTCTGAATAAAACCTGAATGTAATTTTGTAGCAAGTGTATAAGTCTGACGATCATGACGTTTCACTAATGCCTCTCTCGCTGCATTTTCACTATTAAATCCACAATACATCCACGCTGTATCAAAATAAGTAAATCCATTTTCTATAAAAGTATCTACCATTTGTTTCACTTGTTCAATATCAATCTTTGAAGGATCGTTTTCATCAAGTGATGGTAATCTCATTAATCCAAAACCTAATTTCTTTGTCATATCATTTCCTCCTACTCGATTATTTATTATACACCCTAAAGTTAACTTTAGGTCAAGAAAAAAGAAAGGATCACCTTTCTTCATCTTATTCTATATGACCACTGCTGATTCCTTCATTCTTCTTATCAAGTGGTAACCATTCTAAAACACGTTCAATATAACGATCCCAAAAATCCCATTCATGCGCACCTGGTCCTTCTTCATAAGTGACATTGATTCCCTGTTGAAGTAAAAAATCACGGTAATCACGATTTTCTTTAATCAGTGAATCATCAGTGCCACATGCCATATATATCGCAGGCACATCTTTTATAGCCATATTTTGAATCAGTGCCTTATAGTCTTTGTCACTTCCTTTTAACTTATGTAAATCACCAAAAACAGAAGTTAAATAACTTCTTTTATACATATAAGTTACGTCGTCACCATCCTTAGCATTAATAAAAGTGTCAATCAATAATGCTGAAGACAATGCGGCAATATAACCAAATGTCTGATAATATTTGAGTCCATTAATAATAGCTCCATATCCACCCATAGACAACCCTGCAATAAATGTATCTTCTCGACGTTGTGATAAAGGGAACATGGCTCTTGTGATAGAAACAAGTTCTTCACCAATAAATTGTGAATAATATTCATGGGAGTTTTCATTATCAACATAAAATTTATTCTCTCCTGAAGGCATAATGACAGCTAAATCATGATCCTGTGCCCACCTTTGAATACGTGTACCACATACCCAATCTGTATAATTTCCAAAAATTCCATGTAATAAGTATAATGTTTTGAATTTTTTATTTGGCTGGTTTAACTTTTTATCAACAGGAATAATAGCATTAATTGTGACTGTGCGCATTAACTTTTCTGAGAAAAAATCAACTTGTACTAATGCCATTATGATAAATCCTTTCCAAAATATTTATAAAATGCTTTGTCAATACCCGCACAATCAACATAATCAGTAACAAATTCTGCAATGTTTTTTAAACGATCTACTGCATTTCCCATCGCAATACCATGTCCAACCAACTCAAACATTTCCATATCATTCACACCATCACCAAAAGCATAAGTATCTTTTTGATCAATTCCTAATTTTTGATATAAATACTTACAGGCTGTTCCTTTTTTAAATCCCTTATGATAAACATCCATACGAATCAATCCATGATCATAAGCAACAATTGTCATGTCATTTTCTAATTCATGATATGCTTTCCACATTTGTTCCACTGTTTCAAACAAAACACAGCAACTGATAGCATCTACATCCTGAGCCTCATATCTTTCTACTACATTCGCAGGTCTTTGATCTGTTCCCTGAAACATTACACGATGTTTAACGATCAATTCATCATCCAAACAATCACACCATTCTCCATGATGTCCATAAAACATAGGTCGCCCTTGATATTTTTGATAAACTTCCATTTGTTTTTGTATTTCTGGAGTTGTTAAAACTTCATCAACCAGAATCTCATTATTATAAATGATATAATGTCCATCACATAAAACATAACCATCAAATGGAATATCTTTTAATCCTTCAGGGATAGCCCCTCTTGCTGAAGCAATAACGATCTTATTGCCTTGTTTCTGAAAATCTTTTAAAACCTGTTTTGTTTGATGACGAGGTTGCATCATACCTTCTTGAGCATTTATTAAAGTTCCATCAATATCAAAGAAAACTATTTTCATTTTATCATTCTCCTTGCCATCATTATATCATTTCTCTTCTTTGAAAATCCATATAAATCCAACGAAAAATATCTTGATTCAAGATTCTCATTTATGTACAATCAAAAAAGAAATGGAGGTTTTCTATGAAATTAATTATGCTAGGTACAGGTAATGCTTTAGTAACAAACTGTTATAATACCTGTTTTGTATTTGAAAATCAAAATCAATATTTCTTAGTTGATGGTGGTGGCGGAAATACCCTTTTATCACAGCTAGAAAAAGCGCATATTAATTGGCAGGATATTAAAGATATCTTTGTCACACATAAACATATTGATCATCTGATGGGAATTATCTGGATGATTCGTATGATTGGTCAACATATGAGTCAAGGAAAATATCAAGGTGAAGTGCGTATATATGCTCATAAAGAACTTATTGATATTATCATGCAAATGATTCATCTGGTTTTAGAAGCAAAGCATACACAATTTATTAACAAACGCATTCACTTGATTGAAATTCAAGATCATGATAGTCATATGATTATCAATCATCAAGTCACTTTTTTTGATATCCATTCTACAAAAACAAAACAATTTGGTTTTCAAATGCAATTAGATCACAATAAAAAGTTATCTTGTTGTGGAGATGAACCATGTCATCAAATCAATGAAGCTTATATTCAAAATAGTGATTGGTTACTTCATGAAGCTTTTTGTTTACATAGTGAAGCTGATATTTTTCATCCTTATGAAAAACATCATTCGACAGTGAAAGATGCCTGTCAATTAGCTCAGTCTTTAAATATTCAAAATCTTCTTTTGTATCACACTGAAGATAAAAATATCAAACAACGTCATTCTCTCTACATGAAAGAAGCCAAACAATATTTCCAGGGAAATATATGGATTCCTGATGATTTAGATATTATTAACATTCAATAGAAAAAGGAATTGAAATACGCAATTAGTTTATTTCAATTCCTTTTCTATATCATATAACAAAGATATTTATTTGTAGGCATGATTGAAAGCATTTTGTAAATCTTCTATAAGAAGTTCTACTTCTTCTAATCCAATATACATTCTGATATGTCCAATATCTAAGCCTCTTTTTTTCAATTCTTCCTCGTTGCTTCCTTTCCATACAGGCATGACTAAACTTTCAAAGCCACCCCAACTATAGGCCAAAGTAAAATGTTTTAAAGAATCAACAAATCTTTCAATAACATCTGGGGTTGCATCTTTTAATACAAAACTTAATAAACTTCCATATCCCTTTAAATACTTATCTGTTAAATCAGTAGATGTATGAACCATAGGATGATATATTTTTTTAACATATAGACTTTGTTGTAAAAATTGTATCACTTGTTTAACACTTTGTTCTTGAGATTTTAAACGAACAGGCAATGTTCGTAATCCTCTTAATGCTAACCAGGCATTCATTGGGGACATTGTTGCTCCTAAAAAGATTTGACCAAATTCATTGATTTCATGTATATATTTTTGATTAGAAATGACAACGCCACCAACCAAATCACTATGTCCTCCAATATATTTTGAACAAGAATGTATAACAATATCAATTCCATGCACCAAAGGATTTTGAAATAATGGTGTTGCCCATGTATTATCAATAACTGTGATAATATTTCTTTGTTTCGCAAATTGACTGATCATCTCTAAATCAAGCATTTCAAACTTTTGAGAAGAAGGACTTTCAAAATAAATCATTTTTGTATTCTCCTTAACAAAAGCAAATATATCTTCAGTAGAAGATACATCAATTTTTGTACTTTCAACACCAAAACGTTCAAGATTTTGAATGAATTTGACAGTTGATCCATACACAGTATTCACAATGACAATATGATCCTTTTGTTGAACCAAGCTCAATATTGTGGCGCTGATTGCTCCCATTCCTGAAGCAAAAACTTTAGCACATTCTCCTTTTTCTAATTGAGCTAATTTCTCTTCTAGAATTGTTAATGTTGGGTTTTCTCCCCTTGTATATGTATAAGCACTTTTCTTATTCATATTAACATCAACATAGTGTTGAAAATCATCAAATTGAAATGAAGATGTTTGCACAATCTCAGGCGCAACACTCTTATAGTCTCTTTGTTTTTTTTCTACTGATAAACAAATATTCTCTTGATCTAACATTTTATTTCTCCCTCTAAATATTTTCCAATTCCATCATGTTCATTATCTTCACAAATGGCATCTGCAACTTCTTTTACTGTATCAAAAGAGTTATCCATAGCTATGCCAGTTCCTGCTATTTTTAACATATCTATATCGTTTTCACCATTTCCAAAAGCAATAACATTATCTAATGATATATTTTTAATTTGTGTTAACTTCAAAAGAGCCTGTCCTTTTGAAGCATGAACTGGATTAATTTCTACCCAATCTTTTTCTACTCTACATATACTAAAACGTGAAGACATCTGTTTTTGAAGAATTGGTATTTTTTCACTCATCATTGTTTCACTTTGCACAAATGCAACTTTCTTTATTGTAGAAAAAAGATGTTCTGGTATTTCATAAATATCATGAACCATATGTTTTTCTCTATCAATAAAATGTTCTTCCATAATCCCTGTATGCCCATAATCAAAAATATATAAACATGTTTCAAAGAAAATAATCATATCAAAGAAAGATGTTTGTGCTATTTCATTCAAAATCATTAAATCATCTTTTGTTAGTCTTTGTTCTCGATGCAAACATTCTTTTTTTGAATTATAAATTTCTAATCCGTTTAAAACAATATAACCACTTTGAGGATATTGATCCATATCTAACTGTTTTCCATAATACTCTAAGCTACTGACATCTCTGCCACTTGCTAAAACAAGAGCTACGCCTTGTTTTTGTAAGTGCATTAAAATCTCTTTTGTATATGGGAGTATTTTTTGTTGAGATGTTAACAATGTCCCATCCATATCCATCACAATCATATCTATATTTTTCATCGTTTTCCTCCCTCTTCTAACCATTGTACAATGGGTAAAATCCAAAATGCAACCCTTAATCAAAAAGATGTGCCTAAGCACATCAAAGAAGTGAGTGATATACTGTTTTTAGTTGTTTTCCTACTCTTTCAAGTGAACGTTCTTCAGCTACTTTTCTCCCTTCTTTCCCTAAATACGGAAGCTTCTTTTCTACAACATTTTGTATCAATTCTATAAACTCATCATTATCTTTTCCTTTATAACAATTCTTTCCATGTATAAGCCAACCTTCATAAACAGGTATATCTCTCAAAATAACCTGTTGATAAGATGACAACGCTTCTAAAACAACTATTCCTTCTGTTTCTTCATAACTAGGGAAGAAAAACGCATCTGCCCCACAATAAGCACCTTTAATAATATCACCGGTTATATAACCAGGAAAAATCACATTGGATGGATGATGTTTAATCACATTTCGAATTTGTTGAGGTATGGTATATAAAGAGATATCTCCAAACCATATAAAAGTATATTGGGGGAGTTTTTGAGCGATTTCAATAAAATCTAATATTCCTTTTCTTTGGAAAAACAAGCCAACACAGATAATAACTTTTTGTTGTGAAGTAAGATGAAAATATTGTTTAAACAATTGAATTCTCTCTTCATTATCATTATATTCTTCAATATCAACACCATTACTTATAGCATATATAGGTATATCTTTATTGACATAATGACTAATAAGTTTCTTTGAATATGCTGTTGGTGTAATAAGACAATCCGCTTTTGAATAGATTGTCATTAATCGTTTTCTAAATAGAGATGACATCTGATTTGATAAAATAAATGAATTTTTAAAATCCTCTTCCGTACTATGCGCATGAACAATGACTTTTTTGTGCATTTGATGACAACGATGTATGAGCCACTGACTCTGAAGTCCAACTGTGTTGATATGTGCAATATCAAAGGATTCTCGAGGATCTAAAGTATATTCTATTCCTTGAGATTGCAATGCTATGATTTGATGTTTAAGTGCTCTTCCGATACCAGATTTTCTAATCATATTCTGATTTTCAAAATATAATAAAACTTTCATAATATCACCTTTCCTATCTTCACTATACATAAAAAAAAGAAGAATAATGAAAAAAATTATGAAAGATTTTCTAAAAAGCATTCTATATTCGTAGCTTTACAATAATAAACAAATATTATTGTTATGATTAATATAAAACGGTTCTACTCGACATCATGAGTGAGTATTTGAGTAAACGATATATTCATTTTATACATAGATATATGAGTTGAAATCAATTATAAAATATAACTCAAAATCCTATATTAATGAATAATTATAATCTCATCAATCATAATATAAAATATACATTACATATTAATACCCAATCTCATAACCTATAATTTTGAAGAAATGTATGATTTGGCATAAAATAATATTGAAGAAATGTATGATTTGGCATAAAATAATATTGAAGAAATGTATGATTTAGAACAAAACAATATTGAAGAAATGTAAAAAGGAGTGATGGCAGTGTATTTCAAAAGAAAAGCTTACGATAAATTAATAGATTGGAAATCAAATTATGCTGATAACTATGCTGTTTTGTTAGAAGGTGCAAGACGTGTAGGAAAATCAACAATAGCTAAATTATTTGCTGAAAATGAGTATAAATCATACATTTTGATAGATTTTTCAATTGCTTCAGCTGATATATTATCCTGCTTTGATGATATTAATAATTTGGATATGTTTTTTTTAAGGTTACAGGCAATCACTGGAATTAATTTATATGAACATGAGTCAGTTATTATTTTTGATGAAGTACAGTTATTTCCTAAAGCCAGACAAGCAATTAAGCACTTGGTAAAAGATGGACGATATCATTATATTGAAACTGGTTCTTTAATATCCATTAAAAAAAATGTGAAAGATATCTTAATCCCTTCTGAAGAAATGAAAATTGAAGTCTATCCTATGGATTATGAAGAATTCTGCAATGCCACAGGAAATAATTATAATTTAATAAAGCAATTGTTTGATATGAAAAGAGCAATTGGTCAAGAAGTGAATAGAAAACTCATGAGAGATATTAGGATATATATGGCAGTCGGTGGTATGCCTCAAGCTGTTGAAGCATATGTGAATGGGAATAATTTTTCCACTATAGATAATGTAAAGCGTCAAATTATTCATCTTTATGAAGAAGATTTCAAAAAAATAGATCCATCAGGAAAAATATCTGCGCTTTATCATTCAATCCCCGCTCAATTAGCTAAAGATCAAAAGAAATACCGTATGTCCACTGCGCTAAAAAAGAGAACGACGATTAAAGAAGAAGAATTATTATTTGATTTATTTGATTCTAAAACTGTATTACCCTGCTACAATTCAACCGATCCTAAAGTGAGTTTGACTTCAACGAAAGATTTAAATAGCTATAAACTCTATTTATCTGATACGGGATTATTCGTAACACTTATGTTTATAGACCGACCTATTACAGAAAATGAAATATATGCTAAACTTCTTTCTGATAAATTACCAGCAAATTTAGGATATTTATATGAAAACTTAATGGCACAATTATTAGCTTCAAAAGATAGAGAATTATATTATCATACATGGCAAAAAGAAAATAGCACTCATTATTATGAGATAGACTTTTTAATTTCTGAAGGTAGTAAAATTTCAGCTATTGAGGTCAAATCTTCAGGTTTGGGTAAACATGATTCTATATGTGAATTTGAAAAAAAATATTCAAAACATATAAAAAATTGTTATATCTTTTCGCAAAAAGACTACAAACAGGAAAATGGTATACAGTTTATGCCCATATATTTAGCCCCATTTATATAAAATCTATTATTTAATAGAAAAAAGAATAACTTACAAGATATCTCTCCTTATCAAAATGAATAATTGAAATATCTCTAAATAATAAGTCTTGAAATCACATGATTTCTTTGAGAATAATATGTTACAATAATGATATAAGGAGTGTGAGGCTATGCTTTTAGTTGATAAATTAATTCAAAAAGATAATTTTTCAAAAAGTGAAATGATTATCGCTGATTATATTATTAATCTTGGTGAAGATATCAAAGATATTTCAGCCAGAAAAATCGCAAGAGAAACATATACTTCCCCAGGAACAGTTTTAAATCTATGTGAAAAAGTTGGTGTTAAAGGATTTGATCATTTTAAAAGTGCATATTTAAAAGAAATACAATATCTTGATCAGCAGTTTGGAACCGTTGATCCTAATATTCCTTTTCATGAAAATGATACTTTTTTTATGATTGCTAATAAAATGGGAACTCTATATGAAGAGACTATTAAAGATACTTTATCCTTATTACAACATGATTCCTTACAAAAAGCTGTCCTTACATTATCCAAAGCTCAAAATATTCATATTTACTCTTTTGGAACCGCACTTAATATTGCAGAATCGTTTAAAGAAAAAATGATGAAAATAGAAAAAAATGTTTATATCACCAACAATTTAAATTATCAAAGATATGAAATGAATTGTATTACCAATCGTGATTGTGTGATCTTTATTTCATATTCTGGTGAGACAGGAAATATTATTGATATGGCCCAAACCTGTATTATAAAAAAGATTCCCTTTATTTCTATGACATCTTTTGGAGAAAATACATTAAGTCAAATGAGTGATATCAATCTCTTTATTTCTACCAGAGAACGATTAACTCATAATATCGCAAATTTTAATAGTAATTTATCAATTTTCTTTCTTTTAGACATTTTATACGCTACTTACTTTTCATTAAATTATATGGACAATCTTGAATATAAAATGAATGTTACTCATAAATTTGAAAATAAGCGTAGTTCTACTAATCCTATCTTAATTGATAATACTCATAAAAAATAACACTGTTCAGTTTTATATTTCAATTTTTTGACAAATTTTTTAACAGTGTTAAATGTTGTTCAATAAATATTTTTTTCAAGCCTCTTTGCATGTATATTTAAACATGCAAGGAGGTTTTTTTATGAAAATAAGAGACAATTTCTTATGGGGAGGAGCCACAGCAGCGAATCAGTATGAAGGTGCTTATTTAGAAGATGGAAAAGGTTTAAGCATTGCTGATGTGGAAATGGGAGCCCGTCATGGTGTTCCAAGAGAAATCCATAGCTATGTTCATGAGGATTGCTATTATCCAAGTCATGAAGGTGTTGATTTCTATCATCATTATAAAGAAGATATTGCTTTATTTGCAAAAATGGGATTCAAATGTTTTCGTATGTCAATTAATTGGCCAAGAATCTTCCCACATGGTGATGAAAAGACACCTAACGAAAAAGGTTTAGCTTTTTATGATCAAGTTTTTGATGAATTACTTAAATATGGTATTCAACCTATCGTCACAATTTCTCATTATGAAACACCATTATATCTTGTTCAGAAATATGGTTCATGGAGAAATAGAAAGTTGATTGATTTCTTTGAACATTATTGTGATGTTATTTTCCGTAGATATCATCACAAAGTCAAATATTGGATGACTTTTAATGAAATCAATGAAACTATGAATCAAAAACAACCTTATCATCAAGCAGGTATTATTTATCAAGATAATGAAAATCCAGCTGATGTAAAAGTACTTGTTTCTCACAATATGATGGTAGCAAGTGCAAAAGCAGTTATATTGGCTCATCGTATTGATCCCACTTTAAAAGTAGGATGTATGTTCCAATATCCAACAACATATCCAAAAACTTGTCATCCAAATGATATTCTTGCAAGAAGATATCATATGATGCCGAATTTCTATTATGGAGATGTTATGTGTAAAGGCTATTATTCTAATACATGTACAGCTCAATTAAAACGTATGGGTGCAACTCTTTCTATGGAAGAAGGAGATAAAGACATCCTAAAGGAAGGAAAAGTTGATTTTATTGCCTTTAGTTATTATTTTTCTTCAATTGCTTCAAGTCCTGATGGTAAGGAACTTATTGTTGAACGTTCTAATCCATATCTTCAACGTAATGATTGGGATTGGCCAATCGACCCAACCGGACTTAGAGTTGCATTAAATGAGCTGTATGATCGCTATCAATTACCTTTATTCGTTGTTGAAAATGGTTTAGGAGCTATTGATCATATTGAAGAAGATGGCTCTATTCAAGATGATTATCGTATTGAATATTTAGCAAGTCATATTGAAGCTTTGAAAAAGGCTATTGAAGAAGATGATGTAGATGTGATTGGATATACTTGTTGGGGACCTATTGATATTGTTTCAGTAGGAACAGGTGAAATGAGAAAACGTTATGGTTTTATTTATGTTGATAAAGATGATGAAGGAAAAGGAACATTAAAACGTTACTTAAAGAAATCTTTTTATTGGTATAAGAAAGTCATTGAAACAAATGGTCAAACAAAATTCGATTAAGGAAAGAGGGTAAAAAAATGAATAATGTGTTTGAAAAAATGAACGAAAAGCTTGTCCCTATTGCTATGAAAATTAGTAGTAATAGATATTTGACAGCTATTAAAGAAGGCTTTTTCGGTGTTATGCCAATTATTATTGTAGGATCTATATTCCTACTACTTACAAGCATTCCAATAAATGGTTATGAAGAGTTTATGGCAGGTATATTAGGAGAAAATTGGAATGATATCTTTATGTTTCCATATCGTATCAGTTATGGACTCATGTCACTATATGTTGTCGTAGGGATTGCTAAGTCTTTAGCAAATCACTATCAAATAGGAAGTCGTGAATCTATCATCGTTGCTTTCGTCTCTTATTTTATGTTAACTCCTTTGATTGTAGATGCAGACAATGCTAAAGGTTTACCAATTGATAATTTCGGTGCTTCTGGTTTGTTTTTAGCTATTATTTCATCTTGTTTAGCAGTTGAAATATATCGTTTTATCTTAAAGAGAGGATGGACAATCAAACTTCCTGATGCTGTTCCACAAAACGTAGCTAAGCCATTTGAAGCTTTAATTCCAGTTGCTTTTATCTTTATTATCTTTAATATTATTCGTTTAATTTTTGTAAATACTGATTTTGGTAGTGCACAAAACTTTATCTTTACAATGTTACAACAACCTTTACAATCTCTTGGTAGTACTTTACCAGCAACTTGTATTGTTTTATTCATTGAAGCTATTTTATGGTGTTTTGGTTTACATGGTTCTTCTATTGTTTCTGCTGTTATGAATCCAATTTGGAGATCACTCTCTGCAGAAAATGCTGCTGCACTTGAACTAGGACAAGCTGCTACTAATATTGTTAATTATCAATTTATTGCTAACTTTGTCAAAATCGGAGGAACTGCTGCAACTTTAGGTTTAGCTATTGTTATTCTTCTCACAGCTAAATCATCTCAATATAAAGCATTAGGAAAATTATCTATTGTCCCTGCTTTATTCAATATTAATGAGCCAATTGTCTTTGGATTACCAATTGTTCTCAATCCAATTATGGCTATTCCATTTATTGTTGCTAATATTGCTGTTGCTATAGTAACTTATGCTGCCACATTCTTTGGATTAGTTCCAGTAAGTATTGGTGTCGAAGTTCCATGGACAACTCCACCTATTATTTCAGGATTCTTATTATGTGGTTGGCAAGGTGCTGTTTTACAAATTGTTCTTATTCTTGTGAGTATGGCTATCTACTATCCATTCTTTAAAATGCAAGATAAACAAGAATACGATAATGAAGAGCTTGCCACAAAACAATAAAACAAAAGGCATGAAAAGTATGCCTTTTTTCACAGGAGGAATAAAAAAATGAATAATATATCACTTATAAAAAGAGCTATTGCCTATATGATTGATTTATATTTAGGTACACTTTTATCTACAATTCCTATTTCTCTTACTACTTATTATCAATTTCATCAAATATCTCAAGATATCACGTTATTTTCTAAACCTATATCTTCTATTTTACTCTTATTAAGTATATTTGCATTAATCCTATATTTTCTAGTTATCCCATATTTCTTTCATGGACAAACGATTGGAAAGAAAATTATGAAATATAAAATTTGTTACTCATCTTTTTCATCATTATGTATTAGACAATGTATATATATGGTTTGCTTAACTTCTCTTACATCTTTAATCATTCAGTTTATCTCTTTATTTTCTTCCATTTCATTAACACCTTATATAAACACTTTCGTTTTTATTTTATCTTTCGTTATGATTATTTATATACTTTGTCATAGAAATCACATTGCATTGTATGATCAATTAGCTAAAACAGAAATTCAATAAGGAGTCGCTTATGGATTATTTAACACATAATGAAATAAAATATGTTCAACAACATCTTGAAGAGAATATTCAATTATTAAAAACACTGACAGAAATTCCTTCACCTACTTTTCATGAAAAAAAACGTGCTACTTTTTGCTTGAATTGGCTGCAATCAATAGGTGCGAATGCTTATATGGATAATGTTAATAATGTTATTTGTCCAATTAATGGGGAAAATAATGAAACATTAATCATTATTATGGCTCATAATGATATTGCTTTTCCTGATATTCAGAATATTCAAGTCAAACAAGTTGATAACAAACTTTTTGCTCCTGGTATTGGAGATGATACGGCTAATATGGTCAATATGTTAATGACCATACAATATATTATCAAGATGAGACTTCAACCAAAATATCAAATCTTATTTGTCATCAATTCAGGAGAAGAAGGATTAGGTAATTCTATGGGTTGCCGTCAGATTATAGAAAAATATCATTCAAAGATTAAGGAATTTATTTCTTTGGATGGCTATCTCAATGAATGTACTTATTGTGCAGTTGGCTCAAAACGTTATCAGATTGATGTAAAAACACATGGAGGGCATTCTTATGTTAATTTTGGTCAAGAAAACGCAATTGCCTGGATTGCAAAGATTATTACACAATTAAATCAAATTTCTTTACCAACTGAAGCAAAAACAACTTTTAATTTTGGAAAAATAGAAGGTGGAAGTGCTATTAATGTTATTGCTAATCATGCCTCTGTAACATATGAATTTCGTTCATCAAGTCAACAATGCCTAAATATTATGGAACAATCGTTTCAAAAAATCATTAATAATATAAATGATAAACATATTGATATTCAAATCAAAGTATTAGGAGAGCGTCCTGGTAATGGACCTTTATCACAAGAAAAAATGAGAAAATTTACAAGTAGAAATCTTAATATAATTCAACATTTTTATAAAAAGAATATTATTTTATGTGAAAATTCTACTGATTCCAATATCCCACTATCATATGGTATTTGTGCAAATACGATAGGAACAATTATTGGCGGTGATGCTCATACTTATCATGAATGGATTGACATTAACAGTATTCCTATTGGGTTTCAAGTTGCTATGGCATTGATTCTTCAATATGTTGATTGGGAATTACGTATATGAGTATAACTATCATTTGCTTACAATTGCTTCAATTATTAATGATGATCTGTTTAGGATTTGTCATTGGTAAATGCCACCTTTTTCATCATCATTTTTCTAATGATTTAACAAAATTTGTTTTGAATATCACTATGCCTTTTTTGATTTTATCTTCTGTAACAACATCTCATTTTGATCAATTGCCTATTTTAGATATTCTCTATGCTAGTTTTTTATTAGTTATTCTATTACCTATTATTGCCTATATTATCATCAAAGTATTCCATATCCAAAAAGATGCATCCTTACATATGTTTATGATAAGTTACCCTAATGTGGGTTTTATGGGTTTTCCTTTAATTCAATCTATTTATGGACAAGGTGCTTTACTATATACTGCTATTATTAATATCGGTTTTAATATTTCTTTATTTTCTATTGGTATATTTATGATGAACTATCAAAATAAGCATGAATTTCATTTTTCTTTTCAAAAAATAATAACTCCAGGTATTATTTCCTCCTTATTAGCTTTATTCATATATGCCTTCTCAATTACCATTCCTTCGCCTATTGCTAACTTTTGTACAAATATTGGAAATATGACAACTCCATTATCCATGTTCATAATTGGTCTTACTATGTCACAATATCATCTTAAACAAATGTTATTTGAAGGCCGTGTTTATCTATTTTGTATCTTTATTAACTTTATATTACCAATTTGTTTTATGCCTTTATTTCAATTCATTCAGAATAATATTGTTAAAGGTATTGCATTAATTATATTGGCTATGCCTGTAGCAAACAGTGCAGCATTATATGCTAAAACTTATCATCAAAATGAACAATTAGCTGTACAAACAATTTTTATTTCTACATTGCTTTCCGTTATTACTATTCCTTTACTTGTTTATTTCTTTTTAATATAGGAGGTTGATTCTATGAGTATTCACCAATATAAACATTTATTACAGTCTATCAATTCTCAAATTTGGTCTTTTTCTGAAATAGGTTATCAGGAATTTCAGACCGTTAAATTATTGACAAGAACTTTAGCTTCATATGGTTTTAAAATAGAGAAAAATATTGCTGGTATAGCGACTGCGTTTAAAGCTACTTATGGTCACCAAAAACCAGTTATTGGCTTATTGGCTGAATACGATGCATTAAGTGGTCTAAGTCAAAAAGCTGATTATTTAAAATATTGTCCTAGAGAGGAAACACATAATGGTCATGGTTGTGGGCATCATTTAATAGGAACAGGTATAGTGGGCTCAGCTCTATTAATAAAAGAATATATTGACCTTCATCCTGATTGTGGATCAATCGTTATTTTTGGTTGTCCAGCTGAAGAAAATGGAGCTGGTAAAACTTATTTAGCCGGAGCTGGTGTTTTTGATCAAATTGATGTTGCTTTAACATGGCATCCAAGTACTATGAACACTGTTATGGTGGGAAGCATGCTAGCTAATTGTCAATATTACTTTCGTTTCCATGGATTAAGTAGTCATGCTGGTGCGGCTCCTGAAAAAGGAAGAAGTGCCCTAGATGCTGTTGAACTTATGGATATTGGAGTTAATTATTTAAGAGAGCATATGGAGATGACAGATCGTATTCATTACGCTATAACAAATACTGGTGGAATATCTCCAAATGTTGTTCAATCAGAAGCTGAAGTTCTCTATCTCATTCGTAGTCGAAATAATCAAAGTGTTCAAAAACTTTTTGAAAGAGTCTCAAATATTGCAAAGGGTGCTGCTCTTATGACTGATACAACTGTTGATATTGTTTTCGATAAAGCCGTCAGCAATGTTATTCCTAATGATACTTTAGCAACTCTTGTTTATAATGTTATGCAGACGGTTCCTTTACCTCAATATAACACTGAAGAAAAACAATATATTAATAATTATCGTAAAATCATTGGTGATGATTGGTATCAAGATTTAGGATTAATCCCCGCTTTTCAATTAGATGACAGACAAAAATTATGTCAAGATCATCCATACGGAGACTTTATTCTTCCCTATTCTCCACAAGATGTTATTGAAACTGCTTCTTCAGACATGGGTGATGTGAGTCAAATAGTTCCTCTTATCCAACTTCATTGCGCCTGTTTTTGTTTAGGAACACAACCTCATTCTTGGATTCAAGTCGCACAAGGGACATCTAGTTATGCGATTAAGGGGATGTTATATGCCAGTGAAGTACTTTATCAAACATGCATTCGTTTATTTGAAGACACAAATATTATTTTGCAAGCAAAACATGAACAAAAAAAACGTACTCAAAATCAAGAATACGTATGTCCAATCCCTAAAAAATATTTAAATCAATAAAATGTATAACTTTCTAAAAAAACATCTTTTTTGTTTTCTATGTGTTTTGTTTGCATCACTTATAATGTCTTTTAATATTAAAACTTTTGTCAATGCTGTTGGTCTCATTCCAAGCGGTTTTAATGGATTATCCTTATTGTTGCAAAGAACCTTTTATCAATTCTTTGAAATTAATATTCCTTACTTTATTATCAATATATCTTTAAATGTATTTCCTGCTCTTATTGGCTTTTATTTTATAGGTAAAAAATTCACAGGCTATTCTATTTTAATGATCATTTTTAATTCTTTTCTTGTTGATATAATTCCAAGTACACCTATAACTTATGATTCATTACTTGTCTCTGTATTTGGAGGTATTATGAATGGTATCGCTATTGTGATTGCTTTATATGGTGGTGCTTCTAGTGGTGGGACAGACTTTGTAGCCATCTATCTATCATATAAACTTAAAAAGCCATCATGGAATTTCATTTTTATTTTTAATATGCTGATATTGATTATTGCTGGATTTCTATTTGGCTTTGAAGCTGCAATGTATTCTATTATTTTTCAATTTGTTTCGACTCAGATCATTGAAAAGTTTCACCAAAAGGATCATAAGATTACTCTTATTATCATTACACAAAAGCCTAATCTTTTAAGTCAAAAATTAATGGAACAAACACATCATGGCGTTACATTAATTCAAGGAGAAGGATGTTATTCACACGAACAAAAAACTATTTTATATACTGTCATAGGTGCTGATGAAGTTAGACATGTCAGTCATCTATGTAAAAAACTTGATTCTTCTGTTTTTATCAACATTATTTGTTCAAAAGATATTAAAGGACAATTTTACCAGAAACCTTTAGAATAAATAATATAATGAATTATTGCTTTTAAGCCAAAAGAAAAAAGCTCATTTCTGAGCTTAATATCCTACTTAATTTCACGCATTATATAGTTTTCTAATATTGGCTTAAATCGGTTGGAAACCTCTAGGTTGGTTTCTTTACTAATCTCTACCAATAACAAAGGATGATAATCTTCATCAATTACAGCATGTGGATTATCTTTAATAATTTTTAAAATGACTTTGAGATTTTGATCATCAATGTCAGTTTTATTAGAAGTACACATTTGCTTGATTCTTTTTAAAGTCAATTTCTGTAAATGATGATTAATATCAAAAAGACTAAACATATAAACCAACCTCCTTTTCTATTACTATCATTATAATACTTTCAAAATCAAATACCAAATATTTATCGTTAAAAACCCTTTCATATTATGAAAATAAGCACTACAGAGTGCTTATTCATCTATTCTTTCTATTTTAAAAATGACTGGTCTAGTCCCATCATTACAACAGGCAATCATTTCGTTTTCATGTCTCATCCAATCTTTCATAATAGAACCACCCTGAAGTCCAGCATAAATATAACGACTGACACAATCCCATGCTTCACTACAAAATTTGCCATCTAGCATATGCCAGAAATCATCTTTTCCATTTCCCTTTTCAATGATAAATTCTTGTCCAACTTCAAACATTGGACATAGTCCTACATCTGGATCCATACAATATTTCTTCTGTAATTCTGGATAACATTTCTTATCAATAACTGTCACTTTAACTTTTGCCATTTTCACACATCTCCTTTATCTTATATTTCTTCTCCATTTGACTGTATAACTTTTTGATACCAATAAAATGAATCTTTTTTATAACGCTTCATTGTTCCATTTCCACTATCATCTTTATCCACATATACAAAACCATATCTTTTTCTCATCTCTCCTGTTCCAGCAGAAATCACATCAATACATCCCCATGGTGTATACCCCATTAAATCTACACCATCTTCTTCTATTGCTTTTTTCATTTCATAAATATGTTCTTTTAAATATTCAATACGATAAGTATCGTGGATTTGTCCGTTTTCCATATGATCAATAGCACCTAAACCATTTTCTACAATAAATAATGGTAATTCATATCTTTCATAGAGCTGATTTAAGGCAATACGCAATCCAACAGGATCAACCAGCCAACCCCATTCACTTGTTTTTAAATATGGATTGATGATGGAAGTTGTCATATTACCAGATGTCGTTTCCTGCTTTTCATCACCACTGACACACGAACTTGAATAATAACTCAATCCAATATAATCAACTGTCCCTTCTTTTAAAATTTGTTGATCCCCTTCTAAAACAGGCAAATGAATTCCATTTCTTTGATATTCTTTTAACTTATATTGTGGATAATGACCACGGCATTGTACATCACAATAGAAATGTCTTATCTGATTGTCTTTCATCAATTTCAATTCATCACGTGGATGACAAGTCAAAGCATATGCTGCTGTATAAGCAATCATCATGCCAACTTTCATTTCAGGATTAATTTCATGAGCCATTTTCACAACTTTTGCACTTGCAATGAATTGATGATAAGTCGCAGTGGCTTTAGACTGATCATCATTTTTTAATAATCCTCCAGCATAAAGAGGTAGAATTTCCATATTATTAATCTCATTAAATGTCATCCAATATTTGACTTTATGCTGATATCTTTTCATCACAAATTCACAGTATTTGACAAATGCATCAACACAACGACGATCAATCCATGCTCCATATCTATTGATGAGCGAAACTGGTGTTTCAAAATGTAACAAAGTCCCGACTGGTTCGATATGATATTTCAAACATTCATCAAAGACACGGTCATAGAATTCTAAACCTTTTTCATTTGGAATTTCATCATCATCATTTGGTAATATTCTTGCCCAATTGATGGACATACGATAACATTTGAATCCCATTTCCGCCATAAGGGCAATATCTTCCTTATAATGATGATAAAAGTCACTGGCTTCATGTGTTGGATAAAACTCATCTTCATGACAAGATAATTTTGCATCTTGTGGTAAATTCTGATAAGGAAAGACAAATTGTGAACCATATTCACCATCTGGTAAAGTATAAGTGACTCGTCTTTGAATACCATTTCTACCATCTCCACTTGTGACAACATCTCCACTACATAACCCTTTTCCATCTTCTAAATAACCGCCTTCAAACTGATGTGCCGCAGTTGCGCCACCCCATAAAAAATCCTTTGGTAAAGACATCTTATTTCCCCACTTTCTTATGATAAAATGATTCATACATCTTGATTGCCTGATCTAAAACTTTTGCACCATTCATTGTTCCATAATCACGCATATCAATCACATCAAATGGAGCCTTGTCACCAACAACATCTTGGACGTTCTTTAAAACATATCTGACTTGTGGACCTAACAATAAAACATCAAAATTACCTATGTGATTACCAATTGTTTTTTCACCTACAGCATCCACACTGACTTCAATACCTCTTTGCTCTGCTTCTTCTTTCATCTTATTCATCAGCAGACTTGTCGACATACCACCTGCACATGCTAGTAAAATCCTCAACATTTTGATTCCTCCTTCTTTTGATAGTTCCACTATAAAGTCTTTCATTTTTAAATACAAGACCTGTTCATGATTGAGGAACATTGTCAACCAATTTCATTAAATAAACATAAAAAATCTGCAACAATGTTACAGATTCTTAAAAAAGATTTGATCATAAAGTTGTTCGTATTTTTTTGTTTTTTCATAAGACATAGAATATAAAAGACTATAAATCAAATCAAAAATATATTTTAAAGATGTATAAAAAACCCACTCTTGAATACTGGATGATTGTGGATCAAAAGGTGTATGAATCGTATATGTTGCATTTTGGGATAAACGATTTTGATTTTGTCCTGTAAAAACGATAAATGGAATATGTCTGTGTAATAAAGTTTGACATAAATCAATGGGATAAGGATTTCGAGAATGCTTACTCACAATCATAATCACATAATTATTTTTTATGTTTAAAGCATGATTAATCTGTAAATCTGTATCTTTATAAACTTGAACAAAGATACCAAGACGACTGAAAATATGCGCAGCATAATAACAAATCGTTGAATTTGTATCATTAGCATAAATATCAACATATTTTTATGATTCAATAGATGAAACAATATCCTGTAAATCCTTTTGATTTAAAGAATCTTTCGTTTTTTGAATCGTATCATTTTCTAATTGGCTTACTTTCTGTGAAATAGAAAGTATATCTTCACCAGAAAAGATATCATAATTATCTAAGTTCATATTTTTCAACATCAAAACGATATGATATTTAAAATCACTATAATTTTTATATCCTAATTTTTTAATAAAACGAATGATTGTTGTTGCACTGGTATAAGTTCTTTTGGCGAGTTCTCTTGATGAAAGCTGTGGAATTTCTTCTAAATGTTCCAGCAGATATGTGACAATGACCTGATCATTTTCACTTAAATGATAGTTTTCATTTAATCGATCTAGAATACGTTGACTCATGCTGTCTCCTCTTTTTCAAAAATAAGAGAAATTGTTTCAACATCTCTTGTTGATCTCGTTATGATTGGAACATACCCCAGATAAGTCCAGCCATCCAAGATACGTTGCTTAACTTTTTCTTCAATGCCTTCAAACTGATATTTACTTCCTTTTATTCCACCAAATCCAACTGTAACGGATTGCATACGTTCAAATTCTACTTTCTTCATTTTTCCCTCAGTTTCTTCTAAAATATCATGAATCTTCTTGAGCACAGCTTGCTCATCATTTGATCCAATGACCTCATAAGCAATATTTTTAATAGGTTCTACTGCATTTGACATAGCATAAGCATATTTGACTTCCTGCAACATTTCATAATCGTTCATTTGATCTCCAAAGGCTGCACATTCATCTGGATTAATCTGGTATGTATCTTGTAAAAATTTGATACCTACCCCTTTATGCATGTGCTGATTTTGAATATCCATCCATTCATTTCCTGATGTAACAATCTTAACGCCATCTGGTAACTGTTGACGAATCTCATCCAACAAATCCTGAATATGCTGTTCTTTATCATAGATGGCAATCTTCATAATATCATCATGAATCTCATCATAAGAATCTATAAATGAATAAGCACAATAATATTTTTTGACTTCATTTTTATATGCAAAATAATCTTTTAAAATATAAGCACCTTTTCTCCCACATAGAATGATAAAAATACGTTGGTATTGTGATAAAATATGTACCATTTCTTTCACTTTTTGATATGAAATCACATCGCAATGCAATTCTGTTGTTCCTTTTGCAATATAACTTCCATTTTCAGCAATAAAATACATCTGATCACTAAGAGGTAAAAATTTTTGATATAGGCGATAATATTGATTTCCACTCGCTATAACAAACTTTATATTTTTCTCTTTCATTTGATAAAACAAATCTATAAAAGATTTATCAAACTTTTTTTGTGAATCTAAAAAAGTGCCATCCATATCCGTCGCAATTAATCGAATCATTTGTCTTCCTCCCCTTATATGCTTTATTATAAAGAAATTCAAGTCTTGTTTCTAGTCTATAACAAAAAAAGCACATCTATAAAGATGCGTTTAAAACTTCTAACATATCATTTGGATTTTGAGCTGCTTTGACTTTTGTATATGCCTTTTCAATAATCCCTTCTTCATTAATCAAGTATGTTGTTCTAACAACTCCCATAACCTTTTTACCATACATATTTTTTTCTTTCCATACATCATAAGCTTGTATAGCTACCAAATCTGGATCTGATAACAATGTAAATGGTAACTGATATTTTTCTTCAAACTTTTTATGAGATTTGACACTGTCTTTACTGACACCTAAAATAACAGCTCCTTTTTTGACAAAATCAGGATATAATTGTGCAAATCCACAAGCCTGTTTTGTACATCCAGGTGTATTATCTTTTGGATAAAAATATAAAATAACCTTCTGTCCTCGATATTGACTTAATGATATTTCTTCACCATTTTGATTTAATAAAGTAAAATCTGGGGCCATTGTTCCAACTTCTAACATCTTTCCTTCACTCCTTTGTTTCATCATAATACCTCTGCTATGAAAATGCAATCCATTTGCTTAAAATAAAGATTGCTGTAAGATGCCTGATACAATATGAAAAGGTATTTCACACTGAAGATATTTTTGATAGCTTTGTTGATCAAACCAACTATTGATCTGATAAGGTGATAACATAACTGGCATTCGCGAATGAACAGGTTGCATCACATCATTAGCCTCTTTTGTTATAATAACAAATTCTCCTTGTTTATTATAACAGCCTGCCATCAATAAAATATCTTCCATTGGTTCAAAAGATATCTGATGTTTATGAATATCCCACTCATAAAATCCTTTCGCTATAATAAGACAACGACGATTTTGAATATCTTCTCGAAATAATGTCTTATCTAAAATCGTTTCACTACGGGCATTAATAATCAGTTTTGAATTGATTGTATAACCCCATTGCATCATTTTTATTTGACAATGATTTCCTTCTTGAATGATGACTGGCAACATCTGATGAGGCCTACAATCTCCTGTCACTTGTAATGATGAAGCAACATCCATCTCCATATCTTTTAAAACTTCATATATCCTTTTGATTAAATAATATCTTCCACACATATTTTTATCTCCCATCTTTTTTTATTATAGCATAGATTCTAGAGTTTTCCTGTATTCTATGAGATAATAGAAGAAAGGATGGTGTCCAAATGAGTGAAACTTATAGTAAAAATTATTTTGAAAAATATGCTGCCTTAACATTAGCTGCTTTCTTTGATATTGATGAAAAAGACATCTTATTATCAGATCGTCCTGATTTGCGTATTCCTCTTTATCATCATGGCATAGAAGTCACTCAGGCTTTAACACCTGAAGAAGCGGTTGCTGATATGAAAAAACCTTTATATAAAACATTGGATATGACACCCTTTGATCATGATGATCAAAACATTTATTTTGTTTTTGAAAAAATAGATGATGCTATTGAACGTAAACTTATCAAGTGTAAAAAGTATGAAAGATATTTGCATAATGGACTTTATATTTTTTCTCACTGTCATAATTTATCTCAAGAAAGCTTAAAAACATTTTTAATCCAAAAAGATGTTCCTCATGATTTCTATCATTATCTTTTTATCAATTGTGTCACAAAACTTTATTGTTTTGATATTCAAAAACAGACAATCCATTCATTATCTTTTCGTCGTAATGAACTCATCAAGATGAATATACAATCTTTACTTTATGAAAAAACTTGTCATAAAAAGAGAAGAAAAATTATTATTCCTTAGGAGGACTTATGAAAACTTATGAACTTAATGTCAATGGACATCTTATAAAGGCTCAATTTGATGAACAGAACATTCAAAATATATTTATTCCTTTATTGAAAAAATGGACACAAATGCAAAAAGAAAAGAATCAAAGATTATTGATTCTTTTAGCTGCTCCGCCTGGAACTGGAAAAACAACACTTTCACTATTTCTTGAATATTTATCACAAAATATTTCTAATGTGACACCTTTACAGGCTTTAGGCATGGATGGCTTTCATCGTTATCAGGATTATTTGGATACGCATTATATCATTAAAGATCAACAAAAAATATGCATGAAAGATGTCAAAGGTTGTCCAGAAACTTTTGATGTGGATAGACTCATTAATAAGATAAAAGATATGCAAACAAATGATATTGATTTTCCTATATATGACAGAGTTTTGCATAATCCTGTTGAAGATCAAATTCATATCTGTCAAAAAATAGTTCTTTTAGAAGGTAATTACTTATTACTCAATGAGGAGAAATGGAGAGATATTCATACTTTATTTGACGATTCTCTTTTTATTGAAGCTCCTATTCAAGAGCTAAAGAAACGCTTGATTCAACGTAAAATGATGGGTGGTACTCCTTATCATTTAGCTAAACAATTTTATGAAAATTCTGATGGCCTCAATGTCAAAAGAGTCCTTAATCATTCTTTACCGGCACATATTCATTTATATGAAAATCATCATATTTATACACAGAAGTAGTATTTCTGTGTTTTTAATTTCTTTTTTCTAAATAAATATTCCAACTCATACTCACATCAATGTTAAAGATATCATCATTGGTGTTTTTTTATAACACTAAGGATAAACCTTTACTATTTATATGATATTGACTTTATATAAAAAGAAAGTCTAACCTTTCTTTTTATACTCATCTTTTAAAATGGAATAATAACATGCATCTACAATCCCTTGATTATTCCAGTCACTATGTCTCAAAGTTCCTTCATATGTCATTCCACATTTCAACATAACTTGTCCAGAATGCGGATTTAAAGGATCATGATGAGATTGAATACATTCAAAGCCTACTTCATTGAAAAGAAAATCAATGACTCTATCCAGAACCTCACTCATGACTCCCTGATGCCAATATTGGCGTGAAAGACAATATCCAATAACAGCTAAATGAGTTTTCTCATTCACTTCTACAACTGATATATTGCCAACAGGTAAATGGTCATAATCCTTGATAATAATAGCCCAATTATAATAATTCAAATTCTGATATTGTTTAATCCAATCGTCTAAAATCTGTTGTGTGACTTGAATATTCTGATGTGGTTTCCAAGTTAAAAAATGTGTCACTTCTTCATCACTTGCCCAACGTTCAAACATTGCTTTGGCATCATCTTTTTGAAACGGACGTAAAATAAAACGCTGACTCTCTAATCGCTTTGTTCCTTGATGTAACATATGATACCTCCTTGATTTTTATTAATAATCATAATATCATATTGACAAATAGAAATAAAGATTGGAGGATTTTTATGATTAGAGAAGCAACAATACAAGACTTAGCAAGTCTTAATCATTTATTATTTCAAGTTAATAATGTACACGCTGATGGACGACCTGATTTATTCCAACATGGAAGTAAAAAATATACAGATGAACAACTTATCCAAGTCATACAAGATGATACAAGACCAATCTTTGTTTATGAAGATCATCTTCATCAAATACTTGGATACGTCTTTTGTATAAAACAACATCATTATGAAAATAAAAAAACACTTTATATTGATGATTTATGTGTAGATGAAAAATGTCGTGGTCAGCATATTGGAAAACAGCTTTATGAATATGTTTTAAACTATGCGAAAACGCAACATTATTATCATGTGACGTTAAATGTCTGGTGTTTAAATGAATCAGCAATGAAATTCTATGAAAAATGTGGTATGACGCCTTTAAAAATCATGATGGAACAAATATTGTAATTGTAAACATTGACATTACATCAAATGCCCTATATAATCAAAACAGAAAAGAAAGAGGGAGTAGATATGCAAATTTCAAGTCGTTTTACTATTGCTGTACATATTTTTTCTTGTATCGATACTTTTGAAAAAGATACCAAAATAACAAGTGATTTTTTAGCTGAAAGTGTCAATGTAAATCCAGTGATTATTAGAAAAATATTATCTCAGTTACGAAATGCTGGTCTTGTTCATGTGCAACGTGGTAGTGGAGGTGCCTCAATAGCTAAAGATCCAAAAGATATTACATTTTTAGATATTTATCATGCTGTTGACTGTATTGAAAATGGTGAATTATTTCATTTTCATGAAAATCCTAATCCACAATGTCCAGTAGGTAGAAATATTCATCATATATTGGATAACAAATTAATACAAGTTCAAAAAGCTTTAGAAAATGAATTGAAAAGCATCACACTCGCAGATATTATCAAAGATACTCAATATTATATTCAAAATGAAAAAAAGGAAAATGTATCAGAATATAATGAATAAACATCATTATATTCTTTTCTTTTCCTCAAATGTTTTTTGAATTTGTTTTTGTAGCTTCAATAAACGCTGTTTATTGACTTTACATACTTGACGATCATATGTATATAAACCATTGATTTCATCTTCTATATCTGATAATTGTGTATAAATACATCCACATAAGCCATGATCAATAGATGGTAACACCATTTCTTCATACATTTTTATCATCTGATTCGTTAATTCTTCTTCACTATGGGTTGTTCCATAACCATAATGACGAGAAGAATAGACATGCTGATCGACAATTCTTGTATAACCACCACATTCACTTAATAATATAGGTCGATTTTGTTTATTTTTTAATACCTTGTTTCTAAAATAAACATGTTCACTTTGAACATCACTTAATTTTTGATGAAACCAGCCAGAAGTGGCATCATAAAAACGAGATGAATCATAGTCTTGACATAATTGATACATGTCATCAGCTTGAATTTGACCCCATCCTTCATTAAAAATAGTATATCCAATAATACAAGGATGATTATATAAATGCTTCAATGTGTCCAACATATGTTTTTGAAATATATATTTTTGAAGTTGTTTCCCTCTTACACGATCCAAGCGATATTTGAATCCTAAGTTTGGTAAAACTGTATCTCTGATATAATGATATTGCCCATTATTAACATGATCTTGTATGACTAACATTCCAAGTTGATCACAGGCAAAGTAAAAAGCTTCAGGTTCAACTTTAATATGTTTTCTTAGACAATTAAATCCTAATTCTTTCATTCTTAAAATATCTTTTTCATACTCATTCATTTGATGAGGCAAATATAGTCCATCATGGAAATAGCCCTGATCTAAAACCCCATGTATAAATATAGGCTTTCCATTTAATAGAATATCCTGATTTTTAACCTCTACTGTTCTTAAAGCAAAATAACTTTCTACATGATCATTATCCGTATCTATAAATATTTTATATAGGTATGGATTTTCCGGAGTCCATAAATGACGATATGAAGATGGTATGTCTATATCAATATCTTTATCATGAAATGTTTCTTTTAAAAATAATTCATCTGCGACAATACTGACTTGATAGTGATCAGCAGTTGTTTCAATATGTAGATGTATCTGATCTAAAGATGGGGTTATTTTTAAATCTTTTATGTAATGTGATTGTACAGCTTCAAGCCAGACAGATTGCCAAATACCTGATACTGGTGTATACCACATACCACCTGATTTTTCCTTTTGTTTGCCATAAGGATAAAGATCAGATAGCTGATCAGTGACTTGAACTTCTAAAAGGTTTTCTCCATCTTGAATAAACGATGTAATGTCAAACCAGAATGGCAAATATCCACCTTGATGTTCTCCTACACATTGATAGTTTATAAAGACTTTTGCGATTTGATCCACAGCACCAAAATGCAAATGAATACTTTTTTCTTTTCCAAGCATATGATCATCTAATATAAATGTCTTTTGATAATGAAGATGTTCACCTATTTCCCCTTGATAACAAGACAAAGGAGCTTGTGGTGGATAAGGAACTTGGATAGTCTGATGGTTTAATAACCATTCTCCATCTAATGATTGAAAGCTTTCTCGATATAATTGTGGACGAGGATAGTCATATTTATTTTTCATATGAAACAACTCCTTTATATTTCTATTATATAATAGATATGTTTTGTCTGAAATCATTTTATACGATATTATTCACAAAGGATAATTATCATGACGTGAAAGCTTACTATGAGTGATGTCGTCTATATGAAAAAAGCATCCAAATGCGATGCTTTTACATTATTGTTTCATTAATTCACTTTGTTTATGTTTTAAAGCTATAAAAGCTTCATCTAAATCATTCATATCATAAACAGTCTTTTCCATAGGACACATACCATCATGTGTTCTATTGATAATATAAGGAACAACTTTTTCACAATCATAACTGATATGATAATATTCCAATATTTCTTTGGCTTTTTCACTTAAGACATAGGCATAAATGTATTTCACTTTTGATAAAATCAGTAACATTGCAGTTGCTTTTCCAATGACTTTATCAACTACGATTGCATCTTCAAAATAATATATATCTTCCTTCATAGGATTTATAATAGGTCCTATGCCATGAAGCTTTGATGTATAGAGTTCTCCCTGTCTATCAGCAATTAATGATAATCCTTCTTCATTAAGCTTTTTTTGCAGTTGCTGCAACTTCATCAAAATATCCTCCCTTAACAATCGCCATGACAATAGTTGGTACAAAAATCAATTGAATAATAATACCTGGAATACCCGTTGTTGTTGCTGCAATGACAGCTGGAATACCACCAAGAGGAATGCCAAAAATGTATGTTGCTATAGAAATCATAATACCATAAACAACTCTACCAGCAATCATGGAAAGAACTAAGGCAGACAAAGAACCAAATTTCTGTTTAGAGAAATGGAACTGATGAAACAACAGACCACTGACTGTCCCATAAGTTGCCAGTTCACTCATCATAAAAAGAACACGATCAGCAGAAGGCATTCCTGTCACAACAAAGCTCGTCAATGGAGCAAAGATTCCTAAAAATAAGCCATAGATAGGTCCAAGTAACATTCCACCAATAAAAACAGGTAAATGCATTGGAAGAAAAACAGAACCAGCCTGTTGCATACCAATGATATGAAAGACTTGTGGTAATAATAAAGATATAGCTAAACACATAGCACCAAATGTTAATTTCTTTGTTTTCACGATAAAACCTCCTTGTTATTCTATTCTATCATAACCCTAAAGTGAAGTTTAGAGTCAATCATTATTTTTTAAAATTTATATCTGTTTTCTTCTTTCATATACATGACTTTTATGCTATACTCCATGATTGAGGTGAGGTTATGAAAAGACTTTATGAATATCTTGATATGATTTCTCAAGAAGATATACATGATTATGTTGAAAAAATGAAATACAGCAATGATATGTACACAACTCTATCCAAAGGAATAGAGGATTTTAAGCAATTAACACCTATCTATAATGATAATGTTATTTTTTCATTATATAAAGACATGTTATTTCTTCAGCCAGATCAAGATCAACCATTTTTAACACGAAAAGAAGACCACGTTTTTTATAGCCCATTATACTTTGTTGAAAAAATAGACATGACACAACAATTCCCATTAAATTCTATGAATCACCAACAAGCATTAGGTGCTTATGTTGTGGTGGATAAGGATTATCCTTTTATACATATGATTTTACTGATTATTGATAATTTACTCAATGATGTTAAAAGTACAATTCAAAATCAAATCAATGAAATGATTCGTCATCTCCAAGAACAATTTCCTCAAGCAACAATATCTACAGTGAGCGTCATTGCCAGTGACCATGCTCCTCAAGAAGATCAAATTCAACAGATGGAATCACAAATCATTGAAAAACAAATGGATATGAATCAATCTTTTGAACAAAAGACAAAAGAATATTATCAAAGTATTTTATATAATTAAAAAACATGTACTAGTGACATGTTTTTTTATAATAATTCCCCATTTGTAGCAATGACTTTTTTATACCATTCAAACGATTTTTTCTTTAACCTTTTGAACGTTCCCTTTCCCCTGTTATCTCTATCTACATATATAAATCCATATCTTTTTTCCATTTCACCAGTCCCATTGGAAATCAAATCTATACATCCCCATGTTGTGTATCCCATTAAATCAACACCATCTTTGTCAACAGCATCTTTCATCGCTTTAATGTGTTCTCTTAAATAATGAATGCGATAATCATCTTGAATTGTTCCATCTTCTTCTACAATATCTTTAGCTCCCAAACCATTTTCAACAATAAATAATGGTTTTTGATAACGATCATAAAGTTCATTCATAGTAATTCTTAAACCTAAAGGATCAATTTGCCATCCCCATTCACTCGATTTCAAATATGGATTTATAACAGATGCAAATATATTACTTTCAGTTTGACAGCTACTATCAGGAGTCGAACTAGAAACTCTTGATGAATAATATGAAAAACTTATAAAATCAACAGTATTTTCCATCAATAAATTCTTATCATCATTCATAAATGGAATGGTAGCTTGATTCTTTTCTATCCATTTTAAAGCATATGGAGGATAATAGCCTCTTGATTGAACATCAATAAACATATAGCTTTCTCGATTATCGCATATAGCTTTCCAATAATCTTCAGGTTTACATGTTGCTGGATAATAAGACCCTGCTGCTAACATGCATCCAATTTGATTTTGTGGATTAATCTCATGAGCCAGTTTTGTGACGAGTGCACTAGCAACTAATTCATGATGCGCACAGGTAATCATAGCCTGTATTTTATTTTCATCATCCTTAAATCTTAGTCCTGCTGCAACAAACGGAAAATGAAGTATCATATTGATTTCATTAAAAGTTAGCCAATATTTTACAAAATGTTTATATCTTATCAATAGAACCTTTGCTAATTTAACATAACAATCAATCATTCTTCTATCTCTCCATCCTCCATATTTGTTGATCAAATACATAGGACAATCAAAATGATTTATTGTCACTAATGGTTCAATATGATATTTATGACACTCTTTAAATACATCTTCATAAAATTTTAATCCTTCTTCATTAGGTGATTCTTCATCACCATGTGGAAAAATGCGTGTCCATGCAATGGATATTCTAAAAACTTTAAATCCCATTTCTGCCATTAATGCAATATCTTCTTTATAATGATGATAAAAATCAACAGCTTGATGACTTGGAAAATAGTGATTGTCAATATGATTAATCCATTTTTCTCCTGTTCCAATAGCATAACGATCTTGACCATACGGCATCAAATCGACATTAGCTAAACCACGTCCACCTTCGAAAATACCACCTTCAACTTGATTGGCAGCTGTTGCACCACCCCATAAAAATCCTTCTTTAAATCCCATAACTTTTCCTCCTTTATGCATTGTTTAAATAATATGATAATTTTTTAAATCTTGGTATATAAATAAAATGACTTAAAACTTTTGTACGAAAAAATTGTATCAATACTCCATTGCATATTGCCATAATGATTGTTCCTAACCCTATACCTACAAAATCATTAAATAATATCAAAGACATGAATAGTGAAATCATTAAAAATGTACAATCAAAACATGTTTTGAATAACTTCAATGATATTTTATATTTCTTAGATAATACTTTACAAAAGAAATCATAAATTTGTGGATAAAAATATGTTTCATAAAACATAGCTACTGCTAAAGCAGATATCATCATACCCAAAAAGAAACAAATCATACGTATTACCAAAGAAGATATAGTTACCTGAAATATTGGTAATATGAATTTTAAAATATCAGCCGTAGTTGCATATAAAAAACCTGTTATAAACGAACTTAAATAAGCTAATCGAAACTTTCGTAGTACGATACAAAAAATAACAAATAGAAATCCCGCAACTAAATATTCTGCTTGTCCATATGTTAAATGATTATATTTTTGACTAATAATATATGCTGGACAAACAATCATTGACATGCCACAATTAGCTATTGACATTAAGTTAACACCAAACCCCAATAACAAAATAGCGAAAACATAGAGTAATTCACTTGAAATTTTATACATATAACATCCTCCTGTAATCATCATATAAAAAAAATAAGCACAATCAAAAAAAGTTTCCAAAAAGGAAACTCATATTTGTAAACCAAGAAGAATAATATCAATAATATATCTCATCATATATACATGATAAGAAAAATGCAAACAGTGTATAAAAATTTGATTTTCACAGAAATTGATATCATTCTGACATGTAATCAACCATTTATTAACTTTTGTTTTTCTTAGTCTTTGAATAATTCTTTTATCATAGTGAAAAGTATCTCCATTTATGCTTATAACAATAAGTAAATCTTGATTTGTAAAAGAATATTCTTTTTTTAAATCTACGTCACAAATAATTGTATTGATATGATATATATTCAATTCCCTTTGAATATTATAAATAAGTGATCGTGCATCCCCTTGAGCATATAAGTAAATTTTACGGGAAGTTTTTATATTTTTAATAAGTTCTTCTATTTGAGTATAATCTAAATATTTTTGAGTGTACTGTATATTTTTAAGAAAATTATCAGAAAAAATGCTTATGTTTTCCTTTAAAGATAATTTTTTATCAATGAAAAGCTGCCTTCTTTCTAAGGAATCTAAATATGAATAACATTCATATATAAATTCCTCATAATTTTGATAATCTAGATTTCGAATACACTTTGAAACTTGTCCTTTTGATATATAACATGCTTTTGCTATATCTTCAATAGTCATTCCAGGAATCTTTGCAATATTTTCCTTAATAAAAACACAAAAAACATATAATGAATTTTTACTTGTATGTCCATTAATAATATCATTAACCTTATCTATAATCATCATTATCACCATTCACTTATATAACGAAAAATAAAATGCTATAACTGTCATTACAATTATAACATTTATAAATGAAGATTACATATTTTTCATATATTCTAATATTCCTTTTAAAGAAATCACTTGTCCTACTGGCTTAATTCCTGCAATTTCTTCACTGGTTTGACTAAAATCAACAATTAAATGTTCACCAGAAATATATGAAGCCATTACACTATTTAAAAAGACGATAGGCATAGCCATTTCTTCACTGGTAGCCAGACGTTTTGCATAACCACAATGAGATAATAAAGCTTCTTCACCACCAGCCATTTGTGTAAATTCATCTTTCATACCTGTATCTGTTGACCCAGGTAATACAGCATTTACTCTTATACCTTGAGATGCAAATGTAGATTGTAAATAGACTGTTAAATAATTCATAGCTAATTTACTAAATGGGTATGCCATTGTTCCAGGCATTTGACTCATACCTGTTTTTTCTATAGCCGCAACTTTTCCATCCCATCCAGATGCTTGAATAACTGGTAAATAAATATCTTTATTATCTTCTCTTTCCCATCCATTACCACCTGTAGATGTCATAAATGCAATAGCGTCACCTTTTTGCATTCTATGAATTAAATATTCTTCACAAATATATTGATTAGATAATAAATCAATTTTACAAGTTGTTATAAAATCATTTTTTGCTCCCGAAACTCCTGCTATACCAAAGAAAGCATGAATATGGTCAGGAATCTTTTGAAATGCCTGATCTATAGACTCTTTTTGACTTAAATCAACATGTATATATTTTTCAATTCCATCTACCTCTACTTTCTGCCAATCTAATGCATAAACTTTTGCTCCTAAGTCCACTAACATTTCTGTTGTTGCTTTTCCCATCCCAGAAGCTGCACCTGTCACAACTGCGATTTGTCCTTGATATCCAAAATAATCTTTCATTTTTCTATCCTCCTATATGCACTATAAATCTTTCTTTATATTTTATCAATAAGTATAAGTCAAAAAGGACATTCTTCGCATTTTTGTTGTTATTTGATATAATGAAATGGGTGATTGTCATGAACAAAGCAAATTATCCTAAACAACAGATTACTGAGGCACTTATTGATTTATTACAAAAGACATCTATTGAGGATATCACAATTACATCTTTAGTCACAAAAGCTCATGTTTCAAGAAATGCTTTTTATAATAATTACCAATCTGTTGAAGATGTTTTAAAAGAAGCCTATCGACAAGCTCATCAAAAAGCATTTCAAAATAAATATATTGATATTTCCTATTTTACAAGTGATGAGGCTATCTTAGATTTTATACAATTCTTTGATAAAAATACTGCCCTTTTACTGGCATTACAAAAGTGGAATTTACTTCCCTATATCGCAAAATATAATACTCATTGTATCTTAAATAGTTTAGAACAATCAAATAATCCTTTCATTCATCAATATAAAGAATACTTTATGATTTATCATACAATCCCTTATTTTCAAATCTGTTATTATTGGATATTATCAGATAAAAAAGAAACACCTCAAGAATTATTTCAAATGATTAAACAATTACAAAAACAGTCATAAACTATTATGATAGAAAAAGAGATTTCAAACATGAGCATCATGAATGAAATCTCTTTTCTTATTATTTTTCTTCAATACCTTCTTTTTGAGCTATTGATTTTTCATAGACTTTAAAGAATGGATAATACACAACCATACTTATAACAATCAATACACACATGAAAATAACATTTCTTATATCTAATGCTGATAAGAATCCTTGTGCAAAGAATGGTGTAAATGAAGGATCAACAATATATCCCATGCTTACAAGACCAATGCTTTGAACAAGATATCCTAAACCAATAGAAATACATGGCATGAAAACAAATGGTATCGCTAAAATAGGATTTAATACAATTGGAGCACCAAAAATAACGGGTTCATTGATTCCGCAAATACCTGGGACTAGGCTTAAACGACCAATTGTTTTTAAATGTTTTACATGAGAGAAACACATTAACAAGACAAGACCTAAAGTGTTTCCTCCACCACCAAGAACTGCATATCTATACATCTGTAAGTTCATGATATGTTCTGCACTTTGTCCAGCATTAATCAATTCTGCATTTAATCCTGAGTTTGTAATTCCTAATGTGAACACAATTGGGAAAATGATAGATGATCCATTGATTCCAAATAACCATAAAATATTTGAAAAGGCAAAGATTCCCATATAAGCCCAAACATTATCAACACCTGAAATAGCTGGTGTTAAAATACTCATAACAAACTGTGGTAATGATTGACCACTAACACCCATTAAAACAAGATTTAAACCATAGATAATAATAATGTTAGCTGCTAATGGTAATAATGAATTCACAAAGTTTGTGACTGCTGTTGGTACACTTTCTGGAAATGTAAAGACAATTTTATTTCCAACAATACGACAAATTTCAACTGAAATTAAACCAATAATTAATGCGACAAATAAACCATCTGCTCCTAGATAAGTCATTGATAATTGTCCATCAGTAACAGGAGCAGAAATCATAAGGAATACACACATAGAAATAATGCCATTAATTGCTGGTTTCATTTGATAGCTTTCAGCCAAACAATAAGCAACTCCAAATGCTGTGACTAAACCAATTAATCCCATTGTCATGGTATAAGGTATTGTAATTGTATTGTAATTAGCAACAGCCCATTGCTTCCAGGCAATCATAGCTTTTAGGAAAATATTTCCTGTATTCATATCCACGATATCTAAATTAATTGGTGGATTGGCGATAATTAAAAATATTGATCCTACAACAATCAATGCAAGTGACATCATCATCCCATTAGAAATAGCCTGTAAATGTCTTTGATTTCCTAACTTATTTCCAAGCGGTGATAATAATTGTTCTAATCGACTAATCATTTTTTACTCTCCCTTTTAAAATTGCCATCCATTAAATGTAAATGCTGTATCTACTACATTTTCTGGATCATATTCTTCTAAAATCTTTGCATATCTTTCTTTATAGTCATTATCAACTTCTTTTTGTGGATAAACACGACTTGCTTCATTTAAGAAATGGAATGAATCTCTTCCCATTGCCTGTCCACGTTGTGTATGTTTATCTAATGCATAATCAGGAATTTCTGGTAATTTCCCCATTGCAAAAGATTTGATACAGATATTTTTCAATAAATCACTTGAACGATCTTTTTCAGATTGGCACATATATCTAATGGCATGAATGAAATAGATAGGTCTATCTCCATCAGCATAATCAAATTCTCTACTCATCTGATATAAATTATTCACAACAACAGATGCCATTGGATTTCCCATACCAATATCTTCTACTGAAATTGTTAATAATCTTCTCCATAATTTTTCTTCTAATTGAGGTGATGAAATATAGAGTTCATAAGCAAACATACACGCCTGTTCTTCTAAACCTCTACGAATAGATTTCTGTAAAGCAGAAATTACTTCATCTCCAGCATAACCATTTCTTGTTGTCATTTTTGACCATGGGTCATACATTTTTTTAGCCATGAATTCTTGCTCCTTTCTTTTGAATATGACATAATAGTTTTGGAGGTGTTTTTATGAATATTGAGCATTTATCAGAAAAATTTGAATTAAATAATCTAGAGAAACAAATTGTGAGTTATATCCAAGAACATCTTATTGAACTCAAGTCAATTGGTATACGTCAAATGGCAAAAGATAACTATACCAGTACTTCTACTATTTATAAACTTTGTAAGAAGTTTGGTTTTGATGGTTATAGTGATATGATTTATCATCTGACATCTACCAAGGATAATCATACTATCAACTATCATGAACAATATCGTTCTTTTTATCAACAATTCCAATCTTTACTCCAAGATCATTCTAAACGCATTATTGTTTTTGGTTTAGGCTTTTCTGCTCCTATTGCTGAATATATGCAACAACGCTTAACCCTTTTAGGTTATTCTACAATGTGTGTTGTCCATATGGAAATGTTTAGTCAGCACTTTTTTGATAATACCATTTTTATTGTTGTATCTTTTTCAGGAAAAACACCACGCTTAAACGAAATGATTGAAACGGCTTATCATAATCATGTTCCTATTATTAGCTTTATTGGTAATCCTCAATCCCCTATTATTCAGCTTTCTACATTACCAATCGTTATTGAACAATATGACTCATTTTCACATGATTTAAATCGTCCTAATACTTTCTTTGGTGAAGCAATTATTGCTTTTGAAACATTATTATTTTAAAGCCGACAATATTATACAAATAACACCAATAAAATTATATTAATTTATCCAAGAAAAAAACATGTTATAGAATTTATAACATGTTTTTAAATAATCTTGATAATATTTTGAATACATAAAACAATCGTAATGAACAATACCATAATACCAGCTAAGTTACTTAAAAGATGGTTGCGATATTGTCCAAGTTGGGGATGATTCATACAATACATCAAGAAAATAGCCATAATGGGTAAAATAATAGCATTGGCAACTTGGGCAATCAATATTAATTCAGTTGGTGTTGACTGATTAACAAGAATGAAAAACATTCCACATACAATAACTATAAACCAGATACTACGGAATTGTATAGACTTCATATCTTGATCAATTCCTAAAATACCACATGTGGTATACGCTGTTGCTAGTGGGGCAGTAATCGTTGAAGTCAACCCAGCTGCAAATAATCCAATACTAACTAAATAGCTTGCAAAATTTCCTAAGACTGGCTGCAATGCTAATGATAAATCGTTGGCACTTTCTATCTCAATACCTGCACAATTGGTTGCCGAAACAATCACAATACACATAGATACAATCCCACCTAATCCTATAGACAAAACAGTATCTAATCTGGCATCTTTGAGATCTTCTTTATGCTGCCAACGTTGGGCAGCACTTGAAGAATGTAAAAACAAATTATAAGGAACAACTGTTGTTCCAACAAGGCCAACAACACTTAACCAGTCTACATCATAAAAACTTGGTATAAAACCAGCAATGATTTGACTCCAATCTGGTTTTGATAAAAAAGTCGTTAAAATAAAAGTAAAAGCCATCACAAAAACCAAAGCTGTTAAAAACTTTTCAATATACTGATAACTTCCAGAAAACAATAAAATCATAGCAATAATTCCCATAACAATGGCAATGGATGAAATAGGGACATGAGGAAGCAATGTTGCTATACCCATAGCACCTCCTGTCATATTACCTGTTTCATAAGCAATATTCCCTACAAAGATAGCCATCACAACAATGACTGATACTATGGCTTTGATTGTGCGAGAAGAAATTTTCTCACGAATGTTTTCACCAAGTCCCATTTTTGTAACAATGCCTAATCTGGCTGCCATTTCCTGAAAAATAATTGTTGCAATTGTCGCAAATAATAACACCCACAATAAAGTATATCCATAACTTGCCCCTGTCGAAAAACAAACTGTGATCGTTCCTGGCCCAATAAAAGCAGCCACAACAATGGCTCCTGGTCCAATATTTTTTAATCTATGTAACCAGTTTTTCTTTTCCATTAGATTAAAATCCCCTGACAATGATCTATTTCATGTTGAATAATCTGGGCTGTTTGTTTATCAAAGGTTTTGATTTTTGGACGAAAGTCCTGATCTAAATATTTCACTTTTATTTTTTCATAACGTTTTGTTTCTTTCAAACCATCATGACATAGACATCCTTCCTGACAGGTATAGAGTGGTTTATGTGTCTGTATCATCTGCGGATTGATCAACACAAGATATTGTTTTCCATCATAGACAACGATAATATTTTTTAATTCACCTATCATATTAGCTGCTATGCCAACACAAGTTTCATGAGCCTGAATGGTATCTAATAAATCCTGAACAACAGGTAAATCTTCCTTTGTGGCATCTATTGATTTTTGTTGTAAAAAAAATTGATCTTTTACGATATCTTTGATCATATGATCGCCTCTTTTCTATTATCTTTATTTTATAAAAAAAATCTTCTCATCACAAGAAGATTTAAATAACTTTAAACTTTGTCCATTTTTTTGAACGAAAGCGAATATAAAAGATAATCCCTCTCATTGACCAGTCAAGACACATGGCTAAGGCAATACCAATGACTCCTAGGTTCAATCCTATCGCAAAGATCAATGAGAAAATTAATCTTCCTAAAACTGTTGAAGCAATGGAAACAACCATTGTATATTTGACATCACCAGCAGCACGGAGTCCATTTGATAATGGTCCTGAAAATGGAAAGGCAACAGTATTAAAAACATTATGAATGAAGACAAGGATAATAACCAATTGTCGTGTTTCTTCTGAAACCTGATAAAATTGCATAAAAATAGGTGTAATGATAAAGACAAGAACATTCCAGATAATAGATAACACAAGTGTTAATTTCATCAGTTTATAAAAATAATAATCTGCTTCTTCCACCTGATTGGCTCCCATACACTGTCCAATCACAGTTATAAAGACTGGTCCCATCGCTGAGCCAATCAGTGCCGCTAATGACCAAATACTTTGAGCAATTCCATTTGCTGCAATCTGATAAGTTCCAAATAAAGCGACAACACTGCTTAATGCAACTTTAACAAGCTGGAAAATACCGTTTTCAATTCCATTAGGAATCGCAATATTTAAAATTCTTTTTAACATAGGTCCATCCCATTTCAAAATCCATTCTTTACTGTAATGAGCAAAACGGCTTTTTGAAAAACAGAGAACTGTAATCGCAACTGCTGAAAAAGTTCTGGCAATTAAAGAAGGATATGCAACACCAGCAACGCCTGCATCCAAAACAAAAACGCCAATTAGATTTCCAATGACATTAATAAAATTGGAAATCAAAGAAATATACATCGTTGTACTGGTTTTTCCAATACTGCGATAAAGTGCAGCTCCAGCATTATAAATAGCCAGGGCTGGATAAGAATAGGCTGATATTCTTAAATAAGTTACACAAGCCTCCATAACAGAATTTTCAACTTTTCCAAATAAAAGCGTTAATAATGGACGATTAAATATCAATGTTATAATAGCTATAATAATAGAAAACACAGTAGAAAACATAAGCAACTGGCTGGATGACTTCACTGTATTTTTTTGATCTTCACAGCCAATATACTGACTGATGATAACAGCACCACCTGAGGCTAATGCTGTAAACAGATAAATAAAAATTGTATTAAACATATTGACCAAAGAAACACCAGATACAGCCGCCTCTCCCACAAAGCTGACAACAAAAGTATCTGCTATCCCTACTAGCATAACTAATAATTGTTCGAAAAAAAGTGGAACAATCATTTCTTTTAATGCACGATTTGAAAACATATCCCCACCATCCTTTGACTTTTCTATTATATAAAAGTCTTTTTTTAATGTCTAATACTTATAATCTATTCATTATAATGCTTAACAAGCATAAAAAAAGCATAGATTTCTCTATGCTCGTTATGATCTATTCAATAGAAGCTCTTTTCTTTTCAATAGACATAAAAACAATCAAAGCTCCAATAACAGATACAACAACACCAATCATTAATAAATCATGAACACCAATAGTATCCAATAAGATTCCACCTGCAAGGTTAGCAATAATACCACTGGCTGTAATTCCAACTGTAACCATAGATTGCCCTTTAACAAGATCTGGTTTAGAAATAACCTCATTAACATAATAAACACTAGCAGGGATAAAGATAGCATAAGCACCAATTTGTAAAACTTGTGCAACATAAACCATAAAGACGTTAGTTGCTAAAAAAGTTAATAAGTGTTTCAATCCAAAAATAATCACAGATATTTTTAATAATGTTGAACAATCTATTTTCTTACGCATAACATTAAACATAGCCATAGCTGGTAATTCAACAATTGCAGCAATAAATACAGCGATTCCCATTTGACTTTCAGTTCCATCAATAGGAGTAATGACTTGAATAAAGAAATTATTAATAATTGTATGTGTAAAGAAAACTAAAATAACACCCACAACAAAAATCATAAATTTTTTATATATTGAACAAAATTGAAAGAATGATAATTGTTCCTGTTTAACTTCTTCATGCTGATTCTCTTCACGATGTACAACATGTCCTTGATTCTTTGGTACAACATATGTATAGACAACGACAATTAATAAGATATTTCCAATAATATAGAATAATGGAATCATGCTTGTTCCAAAATCTTCTACAAGATAACCCAGCACAGCAGATGCAAGGGCATAGGCAGCACTTCCTAATCCTCTAGCTAATCCATAATTCACTTCAATACCATATTTTTCAAAAAGAAATGCTAATGAATTTAATAATGGTTGAATTGTCATCATACATGTGACAACTCCAACAAACACACATAATAATATTATTGTTGGTAATTTAAAGAAATACAGACCTAATGACAATATGACGGCTAAAGCTAATATCACAATAATTAATGGTTGTAATCTAATCACTTTTTTATCAGCTGCTGAGGCTGCCATAGGTTGCGTAAATACTGCAATAATACTAACCAATGCCAAAGTCGTTCCAATTAAAGAATTCGACACACCTCGATCTAATAGATATACAGATGCATATCCCATAAGAGCACTGTATGATGCAAAGTAAAGAATTTGTGTTAAAGAATACTTAACATCTAAAATTCCATTTTTTTTCACATAATTTCCTCCCTTAATTTATAATTATTCGATAAGTATATTATATGATAGATTGAATTCAAATCACAAGCTAAATAACATATCTTGAAAAAAATTTTAAATAAGTGATTTTTTCATATAATAGTGTTTACCTGTTGCAGGATGTTCTTGCATACTGAAGATTTCCTGATAACCTCATTTCATATAAAAATCTGATGCCTGAAATTCATATGTATCTAGAAAACTATATTGACAGCCTCTCTCTTTCGCAACTGCTTCTGCTTTTCATAATACTTCTGTTCCCTTATTTTGTCTTCTTAATAAGGGTGAAATCCATAACCACCTTATAAAAAGCTAATCTCCATGGGTATATCCAATCAATCCTCCTACAATTTGATCATGTTCAACTAAGTAAACAGCTAAATCTTTTGAGTGAGCATGTTGAATTTTTGACGATTATATTCTCTTAATCCACTTTTAATAATATCTTTTGTAACTATCTCCATTGTATTTCTCAAAAAAAAAGAAATCAGTAATGCTTAGCAATACTGATTTCTTTGCTTATTCTCCAAAGTATCTTTTTAATAATCCAGCAAATGCTTTTCCATGTCTAGCTTCATCTCTAGCCATTTCATGAACTGTATCATGGATTGCATCTAAGTTAGCTTCTTTAGCACGTTTAGCTAAATCAACTTTACCAGCAGTTGCTCCATTTTCAGCTTCTACACGCATTTGAAGATTTTTCTTAGTAGAATCAGTCACAACTTCTCCTAATAATTCAGCAAATTTAGCTGCATGTTCTGCTTCTTCCCAAGCTGCTTTTTCATAATATAAACCAACTTCAGGATATCCTTCACGATGAGCTACACGAGCCATTGCTAAATACATACCAACTTCTGAACATTCACCTTCAAAGTTAGCACGTAAATCTTTAATAATATCTTCGCTAACACCTTGTGCTACACCAACAACATGTTCAGCAGCCCATGTCATTTCACCACTTTGTTCAACGAATTTATCAGCACCAACACCACAAACAGGGCATTTTTCTGGAGCTGCATCTCCTTCATAAACATAACCACAAACTGTACATACAAATTTTGCCATACTTTTTTTCCTCCTATTCAATATGGATTTATTTATCCATATTTATGATAATCAATTTTCCATTTTTCGTCAACTTTATTGCTTGAAATTTTTTAACTTTAAATCGCTAAAAGACCTAATTGTTGTAATTGTTCTAATCCTTCAAAAACAGCTCCTTCTTCATTTGTTAAAGTCAACAAATAATGAGCAGCATTCTTAGCTGATGAAGATGCATTTTGAGGTGCAAAAGAATATTGAAACATTTGTAACATATGTCGATCATTCTCTCCATCACCAAAAACAGCAACTTCATCATAAGCATATCCCTTTTTTGCAATAACTTTTTCTAATAACTTACCTTTATTACTCATTGAACTCGTAATTTCAATATTATCTTCAAAAGATGATGAGATATCTAATCCATCTATATTTAGTTGTTGTCTAACCCCTTGAATAGAGTAAGCATCCAAATGTCTAGCATCTATTTTTAAAACTTTAATATTCTTTTGAATGATCTCATGAGCATCCTTAGCATAATGAAAATCTCTTAAATATCCTTCTCTTGTTGTAAAAGTCTTTTTTGGTAATGAATCCTTATAATCCTTTGAAGCTAACAATAATTTATAGTGATAATCCCAAAAATCATCTGCATCTACAAAAGAATATTTCCCTTGATTTGTATGTATCGCTAATAAATAACCATATGATGATAAAATTGTAGATATCTTTTGAAATGCTTGATTATCCATTGGATAAATTTCATTGAATGTCTGTTGTTTATTACAATATTGTGTTCCATTGTTTAAGATCAAGTCACAATCTAACTGATAACGCTCTAAAAAATCAATGACCATATTAATATCTCTACCAGTTGCTATAATAAACTCTATCCCATTTTCAATACATTTTTTTAATATCTGACAAGTTCGTTCCTCAATAGCGTCATCTTTTTTTATTAATGTTCCATCTAAATCGCATACAATGCATTTTATCATGTCTGAATCCTCCTAGTTTTATTATTATATCAACTTCATTGATGAAGAGAAATCTTTTTCTGGCATAGAAAAACTATTGAGAGCCTCAATAGTTTCTTTTATAGTTATGTTGTTTTATGCTTCTTTTTGTTCAATTGTAGAAATTAACCAATTCTCTCCATCTGGAACTAAAGTAAATCTTAATTGTGTATCAATAGCTTCAGCTTCATCTATCTTCTTTGTCATTGCTCCAAAGATTTCTGGTGCTAAATCAGCAAAAACTTTTTCCATCATCGCTTGTTGATCACCTGCTAGCTCACTTAATTCGTCTAAATGTTCCTGCTGATAATTATTAATAATAGTTGTTGTATCTGAATCAATATCTATATTATTGTAATCTTTCATTTTAATATCAGCAATAACCAAATAATTATCCCCATCTGCTTCTACACTATTAATTTCATATGAAGTCACATAATTGGCAAAAACATGATCAACAAACTTATTCGCTTCGTCTACAAATGTTTGACCATATGTTTCAACATCCATGTACGCTTCTAAACTTTCCATGATTGAAAGTAAATCATCAACGTCACTGTTATCATCAGTACATATTGTTGAAATCTTTTCAATATCTCCTGCTTTTAAATAATCAAAAAAGTTCTTCACTACAGTTTCCTGTTTTTCAGTTGACGTTCCTCCACAAGCAACAACGCCCATAATCATAAATAAACAAACCGCAAATTTTAATATTTTTTTTCATAACCTTCACCTTTATGTAATAAATATATGTTCTTATATATTCAGTATATCATAAATATAATTAATTTCTTTATTTTTTAACATAATTTAACATAATTAACCATAAAATCAAATATTTATATTATATATAACTTCTCATTATATTTTTATGAGGTGATTTTTTGTTAATAACACAAAGAAACTGGACATCTGCCATCTGGATTCAATTTTTTATTGAAATTATTATTTTTATAGCTATTTATTATTATTTTATATATTTAAAGTATCAAAAACAAAAAGTCCTTTTTTATAGGACTTTACTCTATGTATATATCATTGGTATCTTATTTGTCACATTATTACCTTTAGATTTTCAATATGCCCAATTTGATCATTTTCATCATTTTACTGTTCATAATTTCACTTTTCCTTTTCGTGATGTTATTTATCATTATGGTGGTGCCATTACAAATGTTATTCTCAATACATTTATGTTTATACCTTTTGGATTCCTTGTCCCTTTGTCTTTTCAATATTCATTTATAAAAACAACGCTCATAGGATTGATGACAATCATAGGTATTGAATCATTACAGATGATATTTTCTTTATTTTGTATTGGATTTAGAACTTTTGATATTACTGACATTATCACAAATTTTATTGGTTTATGTTTAGGATATCTGATTTATTATATCGATAAAAAAAGACAATGCTTTGTGAAATGAACATTGTCTTTTCTTATCTATTGAAATGTTTGAATATGCTGATATAATGCTCCAATTAAATTGGCATCATTACGATAATGACAAGGAACAATTTCTGGCTTATAAACATCAAATCCTAAATGATCAAAAATATTATCAAAATGTTTATTAATTAACTCAATTAATAATGGTTGTGCACTGATACCTCCACCAATCGCAACTTTTTCACAATCAAAAATAATATGCACATTAAAGATTTGAGTAGCCACTTCTTTACAAAATTGACTAATACCTTCAATGACTTTCTCATTACCTTGATTAGCCATATCAAAGATTTCTATACCCGTATATTCCTGATTAGTTCCTAATGATTCCTGGACTCTTTCCAATAGTCCTTTAATACCATTACGTGTAGACCATGCATAGTCCCAACTAATACCATCTAAACAATTTGTTTTCACAAAAGAAAACTCTCCAGCACTAAAATGTCTTCCAGTATGCACTTTGTGATCTTTAATCAGACATCCTCCAATCCCTGTTCCTAAAATAACAACAGCGCCATCTTGTATATCCTGCAAATTCCCATATCCAATTTCTGCATTGGCTGCACATTTTGCATCATTACCAATCGTTATATTGATTGGACATCTTTCTTTTAAAATATCTACGATATTCATCTTATCAATATATCGTAATGCTCCACCTGTAAAAGCGTAACCTATTTCAGGATTGATAATACCTGGCATAGAAATAGCCATACCTTCAATACGATCTTTGTATTGATCATAAATGGTACCTATTGTTTCTACAAAATGATCCATTGTATCCATTGGTGTTGGGACACTAGATTTTTCTAAAATTGTTGAATCTTTCTGAATTAAAGCATATTTAATTGAACTTCCACCAACATCTAAAGCTAAATATGTTTTCATTTTCTTCTCTCCTTACCTATTGTTCTCTTATTCTTATTATAAAATGATTGATGTTAATAGGCAAATCAATTATTGTCTTTGGCGACTATGTATATAAACTGCTCCTATAAAAAAGATAATAGTAAAGATAATCAAATAAAAATAGTGACATATTGGAGTTAAAGTTATATTCTCAAATTGATAAGTAATACCTAAGATATTTTGAAATTCGACTACAGCTGTTTGAGGTAACTGTTGAAAACTTTGATTCATCGTTGAATTCATCATAGTTTGCCTTAATAATACTGCTCCATGTGACGTTGGAAAAATCTTAATAACCCATTGAATAATCTCTGGCAAAGTTCCAATAGGAATATAAATACCTGTTAAAAAACCAATCAACGTTCCCATAATTGATGTTGCTGTTGAAAAAGCATGATTACTTTTAAAAAAAGATGATATAAAAAACATCATGCTACTATTCATAAGAACTGTCAATAAAAGAATAACAATTATTTGCATATAAACTGAAAATGAAAACCAGTTCCCTTTATTAATAAGAATATATATTTGAGCAAAGAAAAGTGTAATAAGTGAAAGGAAAAAGCTAATGATCAAAGATGCCATAAAATAACCACCAGCTAATGCTGTTTTCTTGATAGGTGTACAATAAAAGTCTTTTTGTCTTTTTTGATATTGATCATCCACCATGACACTCAATGTCGCAACACTTGTTGAAACAGAAGTTGTTGCTAGCAATCCTGCCATAACCCATTGATCCATCAACTGATGGATATTTCCTATTTGTTCAAAACTAGAACTATATGTTTCTCCTAAAAAAAGAATATAAAGACCAATAATGATAAATGATGATAATAATGAAAAGAAAACCGCTGTTTTATCTCTCAAATAGATTTTTAAAACCCTTGATGCAAATATAATCATATATGAAGCTCCTTCCCAGTTATTTGAATAAAGACATCATCCATACTTCCTCTTGTAACTTCAAAATCTTCAATATATTTTTGACAATGATTTAAAATGGGTAATGCTTCAAATGTATTTTGAATAAAAGCTGTGATTTCCGTTCCATTTTGAATATATTGAATATTTTTCTCTTTTAACCATTCTTGAATAAAATGATGATTAGAAATCATTGTTAATTTATCTCTTGTATATTGCTTGCGTAATTGAAAAGGAGTCCCTCTTGCAACAATTTCTCCTTCATCCATGATGATGACATAATCGGCTGACATAGCTTCTTCCATATAATGTGTTGTTAAAAAGATTGTCAGCTGATATTTTTTCTGTAAATTATAGATTGTATTCCATACCTCTTGGCGTGTTTGAGGATCTAAACCTGTTGTTGGTTCATCTAAAAATAAAATCTGTGGCTGATGTATAAAAGCTCTGGCTATATCACATTTTCTCTTCTGACCACCCGATAATGTTCCATATAAACGATGAGCATATTTTTCAATATGCATTGTGTTCATGATATCGTTTATGGCTTTTTGTAATTCTTTTCCTTTCAGTCCATAAAGTGCAGCTCGTACTTTCATATTTTCTTCTATCGTCAATAAATCATCTAATAAGCCATCTTGAAATACAATTCCAATGGACTTTCTAATTTCTTCATCTTCATGTTGTAGTTGATGGCCCTGAATCCATACTTCTCCTGCATCTGGTTTTAAAAAGGTACAAAGCATATCAATGGTTGTACTTTTTCCTGCTCCATTACAACCTAAAAATGCAAACAACTGTCCTTGATGAACCTGAAAATCTATGCCTTTGACAGCATTTATACTACCAAAAGATTTCTTCAAATTTTTAACTTCTATTATTTCCATGATGAATGTCCTCCAGCTTCCTATTGATTTTATCAGCAATTGATTTTTCATGAAAATACATACAAATTCCTGTTACGATACCTACTAACAAAGCAATCATACCTACTTCAATAATATAAAGTATTTGCCATGGAAACCAATGAAAGAGACCTCCTCCAATCCCATAAACTCCTATGAAAATGTCGATAAGAATAACAAAGTTTTCAAACCAAAAGGAATCTATAGGAATCAATGAAGTCAATGTAATTAAAATAGAAATAGCACTTGTGACAATCAGAAATGATAAATAAGTCCAGTGACTTGCTTCCATGACCCTATCAGGAAAGAAAGATAATATTGAAATAATAAAAGATAAAACTGTATAAGAAATACAATTAATCAAAACCATCTGAATAAATTTATTTTTCATACAACTCCTCCTATAAGCCAAACTTTTTCTTAAATGCTGATAAGTAATGACGATTAATAATCAGATGTTCACCGTTCATAAGCTTTGCTTCCATTCTTCCACTCAATAATGGTCGAACTGACTTGAGATAGTGAATATTTAAAATCGTTGATTTATTAATTCTGATAAATGAACTCTCTTCTAACAGCTTTTCCCATTCGTATAGTTTCTTATGAGACAAATATACATCATGATCTAAATAAAGAAATGTCTTTTCATCAACATATTCAATATAATAAATATCTTTAATCAAGATGCGATGTATACGATCATTTTGATATCCCACAACCGTCTGTATGCGCTGATTGACATAATCAATCAAGTCCTTTGTTTCTTTGTCCATTTTCTTATAATAAACATATACCTCAGTTTCTTCACTTTTTCCTTTTTCAATATAAACTTTCAATATGATCACTTCTTTCTATACTTATTATTAATAATTCTTTCATGATTTTCAATTTTTTAAAGATAAGTTGCTTTTTTTGATGGCTAAAATACACAAAAAACATCATAATGACTTCTCATCACGATGTTCTTCTCCCCAAATACATAACTGATCTAAAACTTTCATAAGAGATTGACCACGCTTTGTTAGTGAATATTCAACCTTTGGTGGTATTTGTGGGTAAACCTCTCTATGTATAAGCTGATTTTTTTCTAACTCCTTTAAATTCTGACTTAATGTTTTATCAGATATTTTTTTAATATATCTTTGTAGTTCATTAAATCTAACTGTTTTATATTCCATCAAACAATATAAAATAATCATTTTATACTTTCCTGATATAAATGATAACGTATAACTAAATCCAGTATCTTCAAAATTTGCATTTTCAATATAATTTTTAATCATAGCTTTCTCCTAAGATAGTACCTTACATAAATGTGGGTACTTGTTTTTATTTCTACCTGCATTATAATAAAATTATAGTCATTCTACAATCAAAAGGAAGAATAAATAATGTTAAAAGATTTAGGAGTCAAGCCATATGTATTTCCAATGCCTGTATTAATGATTGCAACTTATGATGAAAATGATAAAGTCGATGTTATGAATATGGCATGGGGTGGTATTTGTTCTCATGATATGGTTGCTTTAAATATTAGTGAAAGACATAAAACAGCTAAGAATATTAAAGCACGTCAGGCTTTTACTTTAAGTATTGCTGATGTGGAACATTTAAAAGAAGCCGATTTCTTTGGTATAGCTTCAGGAAATAATATGGATGATAAGTTTGAAAGAAGTGGATTAACAGCTATTTACAGTCAAAAAGTCGCTGCTCCAGTTATTGAAGAATTTCCATTAACTTTAGAATGTGAAGTTGTTGAATGTCAAAATACGGTTTATGGTTTTAGAGTCTTAGTTAAAATTGTCAATGTTCTAGCAGATGAAAAAGTTCTTGATGAAAACGGAAAAGTTGATCCTACCAAATTAAATGCTTTTGTATTTGATCAATTCCAAAGTAGATATTATGCTATTGGAGAGAAAGTTGGTCAAGCTTGGGAAAGTGGACAGGAATTGATGAAATAGCTACTTTAAATGAGTAGCTCAATGGAGTCAACTTAGTAAGTTGGCTCTTTTTTATTTTTTTGGAAATAAAAGAGTGTCTTTTTTACTTGTAGTTAAGTATAATTATCTATTTATTATCTTATTTCCTTTACTTTTGT
>NZ_NFHI01000089.1:0-3120 GCF_002159255.1 Massilimicrobiota sp. An80 | reverse complement strand
GTGGCAGCTCTCCTGTGAAATCCTTATATCTTTCCATGAATGGTATGAATGTCTTGGTATCTCCTGGTCGCTGGAATAGATCTGCATTTACTATAATGCCATCGCTGACACCAATCTGTGCATTATAGCATGGTCTGCTTAATAATATTGTTAATATAAAGATAACCAATAATGTTAATTTATAATTTACCAATTCTGGTAATAATTGTTCAACATTATTGAGTTATCTTTTCTTTTTGGTTAACCTTCTCTTTAAAAGGAGGTGAACCAAGTATGATAAAAAATGATATCGATGTAAGTTCAAATTTGATAGGAGAATTAAGATTTATGAAAACTTTACAGATCAAACCAAACTTTAGTGATTTGTCTAGAAAGTACAGTGTTGATCGTCACACCATAAAAAAATATTATGATGCAGATGGAATACCAATGAAAAGTGGACGTCCCAAGAAAAGTAAATGGGACTGCATGTTTGAAGATATCCTTTATATCCTTGACAAGCCAGGTGTTTCCTATAAGGCTGCCTATATGTATTTTCTCAATACTCGAGAAGAGGAACTTCCGGGCGACTACAACAGTTTCAGAAACTACTGTTATAGAAAGCATCTTAAGCCCAAGCAGAAGGAACATAAACCCCATGTGCTCTATGAAGTCGATCCTGGCCGTCAGCTTCAGGCTGATTTCAAAGAAGACCTTTCCATTCATCTCAAGAATGGTGACCTGATTGAATTTAATGTTTTCTCTGCAACTCTGGCCTATTCAAGACAGCATATATTTATCTATTCCCCAACCAAGACAACCGATGACTTCATCAGATGCACTATTGAAGTCTTCAGAAGAATTGGTGGCGTGACAGAGACCCTTCTCACTGACAACATGTCGGCTGTTGTGTCCTGTCATGGTAGAAAAAAGAAAATACATTCTAGAATCTCACAGCTGTTTAATGATCTTGACTGCTCACTCAAGCTATGCAGGGCCAGAACTCCCCAAACTAAAGGAAAGGATGAAAACGCAAATAAATTTATGAACTGGCTGCTGCCCTATGATCATGAAATCGAATCGGTTGATCAGCTTATCAGGACGATTGAAGAAACAATCATGAGTCAGTGCAATATGGAAGTCAACAGTGGTACCAACATGCCGCCCGCACTGCTTTTTAGAAAAGAAAAGGAATATCTGAAGCCTTTACCAAATAAAGTCATGCTTTCTTCCTATATGGTAGAACATTATAGAAAGAAGGTTCCCGAATCGTTGCTTATTGTCTATAAAGGAAGCAAATATTCCGTTCCGGCCCGTTGCCTTGATCAATATGTAGATATCTATCCTGTTGAGGGCAACATGATATATATCTATAGAAACAAGGAACTTGTTGCCACTCATACTATATCACAAAATACGGTCAATTATGACGAGAATCATTACAGGGAAGCATTAAAAATGAATCTGTCCCATACAGATGATATAGATGAGATGGCCAAGAAGAACCTGGAAAGACTAGAAAAACTTGGAGGAAACATGAATGAATAAAAAATTAATACTAAGACATAAAATCAATGAAAATCCATACGGTCTGTATAACAGTCAGCTCAAACCAATGAGCAGAGAGGAAACAATTGAATTTTTCAACGAGATAGACCTTACAGACGAAGAGCTTCTGTCATTGAACGACTATATTCTTGAAGATGCAGGGCATAGCTTCTTCGATAATGCATACATGGTATGGAACGAATGTGGTGAGCACATGAATTTCATAGATGGCCTAAGAATGAGCGAAACATGCTGGAATGAAGACACATCAGCAGAAGAAGCCGAGTCACATATCATAACCTATGAAGCTCATTTCGAAGACCAGTCATGGGTGGCAACTATCGACAGAATTCAGCTGTATCATGATTATTCAGATGTTGTTTTTAAGGGAAGAGGAAGTGCCATAAGGGCTTTTGTCGGCAGAGCTGATGAATTATGGATCTGCATGCCTGATCAGCATGTCTGCACAACTCTTGCAAGCTCTGATGACATTTTTTGGAATGGAGAGATGTTATCCTCTCTCATGAAAAACAACATAGATGGTGCAACGCTGGCATATGGCATCAGATGTCTCTGTGAGGAATATTTCATATAGATGGAGGAGTAAATATTATGGATACCAATTATAATAAGCTATTGAACAATCTGACAGATTTAAAGCTTGAAAGAATGAAGGATAATCTGCCACAATATATCGACATGATCAACAGCGGAAATAAAACAATCGTGGATGCATTGTATGAACTGACCGAAAAAGAAAAAAGCTTCAAGAAGGAAAAAGCAATCAAAGCCTGTGTAATGACAGCAGGCTTTCCCTTTCATAAGACCCTGGACGACTATGACTTTAGTTTTCAGCCAGGAATCAATAAAAAGGAGATTGAAGATTACATGACACTGAGATTCATTGATAATAGTGAAAATATATTGTTTATTGGCTCAAGTGGCACTGGAAAATCTCATCTGGCGACATCCATTGGAATAGAGGCGGCCAGGCACAGATATAGTGTCTATTTCATCACATGTCAGAATCTCATAGATGAATTGATGGAAGCCGAAAAAGAAAATCGACTCGAAAAGAGAATGAAGGCCATCAACAGATACAAACTGTTGATAGTGGATGAAATTGGATATATCAATTTTAACAAGGAATCCGCCAATCTGTTTTTTCAGCTGGTATCACAGAGGTATGAAAAAAAATCAACAATTATTACAACGAATAGGAATCTATCCAAATGGACAGAAATATTCAGTGATCCAATCATCGCCAACGCAATACTGGACAGATTGCTTCACCATTGCCATATAGTTAATATTGTAGGTCCATCATATAGAACCAAGGATCTTATGGATATGCTGGAAGACTAGAAATGGACGGAAGAGGTAAACATATGTGAGCAAAACTGGTAACAATAAATTAACATTTCTGGTAATTTTCAAATTAACATTTTTGGTAAAAATTATATTGACAATATTAGCTTAATCCCGTATTGCAGTAAAAATCTATCTTAGTTGCACACATCGTCGCATCATGATCTATCTTAGAACAGCTGTTTCTATCATTTCCTATGATAAAAAGCCAGAATTCATATTCAT
>NZ_NFHI01000088.1:0-3133 GCF_002159255.1 Massilimicrobiota sp. An80 | reverse complement strand
TCATCAAAAATCAAGGGGTATTTGTACGCTTTTTTAGCGTTTTCAAACACAAAAAGGATATGATTAGATACTAAATTGGCTAAACATATCCTTTTGCCATTTTAAATTGACGACATTGGTTATATATGATCTCTTTTATTATAACATACACCTTTCAATAACTATAAGGTCAATATGATTTTATAAAAAAAGAGCTTATAAGCTCATTTTATTTAATAATTTAATTTTTTTATTTTCTTCTCTATTTCTTTGATGATTTTGATGAATTCATCATCACTTTTTCCAGTAGGGTCATCTAAATTCCAATTATCATCAAAACTTTTACCTACATATGGACAAGTAACGTTACATCCCATAGAAATAGCAATATCTACTTGAGGAATATCTTGGACTAATTTACTATATTGGTTCTGTTCCATATCAATTTGATACATGTCTTTTATAAGTCTGACAGCATCCTGATTAATTTGAGGTTTCAATTCTGTTCCACAAGAGTAAAAATCATATCTGTCACTCATAAACTTTTTTCCTAATGCTTCAGCAATTTGACTGCGACATGAATTATGAACACACACAAATGCAATTTTAAGTTTTCTTTCCATATATTTATTGACCTTTCATTTTTATTGATAAAATATGTTTGACTTCATCTACTGATAAAACTTTCCCAAAAGAAACAACTTCTCCATTCAATACTAATGCTGGTGTGGACATAACACCATAGGATGCAATTTGAGAAAAATCAGTGATATGTTCAATTGGTAAATTAAAATTGAATTCTGATAATGCTATTCTTACTGATTCCTCTAGTTTATCACATTTTTGACATCCTGAGCCTAAGATTTTTATTCCATCATCTTTTTTTAATTCTTCAGCTTTTTTAACACTTTCCTCATCAATCTGACTACAACAACATTCCTTTTTTTCTTTCTTTTTAAATAGATTCATATACATTCTCCTTTTCATTTTTCATAATCAAACTTTGATTCCACATTAAGAATATGTTCATTCTCTTTACTTTTTCTAACTCTCATCCATTTTTTATCCAGATACTCATTCATATATTCAATAATTTCATCAATAGGATATTCCTTACCATCTTGTCGAAGTTCTAAGCCATTGCATGTACATGCTCCAATAGCATGAATGGAATATTCTATTCCTTTTTCTTTTAATAACTGATTGATATCGACGATCATATTAAAATGAACAACATTTGCCATATGCCTTCCTCCTAATACAGTAAAAATGAAAATATGTTAAACAAATAACCAACAATCATAATTCCTAGAGTACAGATTGCAATAAACAATGCTAGAAGTTTGGGTTTTACAGCTTTTTTTAACATAATTAATGAAGGTAAACTTAATGTTGTCACTGCCATCATAAAGGCTAATACTGTTCCAAGTAAAGCACCTTTAGCCAGTAAAGCTTCTGCAACTGGAATAGTTCCAAAAATGTCAGCATACATTGGAATTCCTACAATTGTTGCTAAAATAACTCCAAAAGGATTATTTCCACCGAGTATGCCTTCTATCCATGCTTCTGGAATCCAGTTATGAATAATGGCTCCAATTCCTACACCTATCAAAATATATGGAAAAACTTTTTTAAAGGTTTCTATAACCTGCTCCTTGGCATACTGAAGACGTTCTGTTTTACTTAGATCTGGTGAGCTAATATCTACATGACTAGATTTCATAATGAATGCTTCAACATATTTTTCCATATGCATTTTTTCAATAACTATTCCGCCAATAACAGCAATAATAAGCCCAACTATAACATAGGCGACTGCAATTTTGATTCCAAAGATACTCATCAATAAAACAAGACTTCCTAAATCAACCATAGGTGAAGAAATCAAAAATGAGAAAGTGACTCCTAATGGCAAGCCAGCACTTGTAAATCCAATAAATAGCGGTATAGATGAACATGAACAAAAAGGCGTTACTGTACCTAATAAAGCAGAAATGATATTTGCTTTTATACCAAGAAATCGACCTAGAATTTTCTTGCTTCTTTCTGGTGGAAAATAACTTTGAATATACGAAATCATAAAGATCAATACACATAACAATACTGTGATCTTTATAACATCATAAATAAAAAACTGAATACTGGCTCCAATATTGGAAGTGATATCTATACCAACAGAAGTTAGCAATAAAGCAATCAATTCATTGAGCCAGTTCATTCCTAAAATTTGATTTTGAAAGAATAACCAAATTTCTTTCATAGTTCCTCCTTATATCGATATATTTCGATTTATATATTTGAATTTTTGCCACCCTAATGGTGGCTTTATAAAATGAAAAATCATCTACATGCGATATTTTTTTAAATACTGGATAACTTTTTCAATCCCATCACCTGATAAAGAATAATGTGACCACTTGCCATCCTTTCTTACATTCACAACCCTTGCATCTGTTAATATTTTCATATGGTGTGATAAAGTAGATTGACTTACATCAAGAATTTCTAAAAGTTTACATGCACAATGTTCTCCATCTTTTAAAATATTAAGAATCTTTAAACGATTAGGATCACAAAATGCTTTGAAAACTTTTGCTTCCTGTTCATAATCTTTATCCATATCATCACCTCATATCTATATTCTTCGATATGATATTAACATACATATCGATGATTGTCAATGTGATAAAAATAGAGAAGAAATGGCAAAATGTTGATTTTATATTTGATACTTAATTTGAAAAGTAAATTCCACTTTTTTTAAGACTAAGTTCTACTTAAAAAATATTGATAAGTAGAACTTAATCTTAGAAATGACATAATTTATATTTTTGATTTTTATATTTGTGTATATAATGAACTTCAAGTGAATTTCATTTTTTTTATAGATTGTAATGAATTTACAAGACTAAATTCAACTTTTTAATTGCTTACATATATAAAGCTCAAAATCAGGACAAACGCTTTGACATATGTCACAACTTTTACAAAGCTTGAGATTACATTTGACATGAGAGCATAAATGAGTATGTGTACAGCTTTTAACATGAGCACAGGTGCCATTTTTACTAAGGGTATTGGAAATTCTCTGTTCAATTCTATGTTTCCTGATTTCTTTGGAAACAGTAGATTTATCTTTTGAAATAGCTGAAGC
>NZ_NFHI01000087.1:0-3276 GCF_002159255.1 Massilimicrobiota sp. An80 | reverse complement strand
ACCGACATGCTTTGGTCCCCGTTGGGTTATCCCCGCGAGGTAAGTCGGTTGCTTTACATCGCATTGCAGGAGCGATGATTTCAAAAGAAATATATATTAAGCGCAAGAACGTGCGCACGAAAAGGAGGAATAAAAAATGAACTATGGGTATATAAGAGTATCATCAATAGATCAATGCGAAGATAGACAATGGTTGGCATTAAAACAATTTGATATACCAAGAAAAAATATTTATGTAGATAAGGTGAGTGGAAAGAATTTTGATCGACCACAGTATAATCGTTTAGTGAAGAAATTAAGGAAAGGATATGTTTTGATTGTTTTATCTATTGATAGACTAGGAAGAAATTATGATGAAATACAAAATCAATGGAGAATCATCACAAAAGTGAAACAAGTCGATATTGTTGTTTTAGATATGCCTTTATTGGATACAAGAAAGAAAGGAGATCAAGATTTAACAGGGACATTTATTGCGGATATGGTATTGCAGATATTGGCATATGTTGCACAAATAGAGCGTGAGAATATTAAGCAAAGACAAAAGGAAGGTATTTATGCTGCAAAAAGTAGAGGTGTTATTTTTGGTAGACCTAAAAAAGATGTTCCACAAAATTTCAAAGAGATTAAAAATCAATGGCTTCAAAATCAAATCACATCTCGACAGGCAGCTAAAGCATTAGGAATTGCGCAAAGTACGTTTTTAAGATGGGTACAGGAAATTGTATAACCCTTCAAAAGAAATGTTTATTGATAAGTAAAACTTATGGATTAGATAAGAAATTGGAATTGTTCCAAAAGAGTAAAAATCATACAATAAAACTAACAAAGGAGGATGCATTTTATGAACGATTTTCAATTTCAAAATACAACCAAAGTCTATTTTGGTCAAAACCAATTACAACATTTACATGAAGAAGTTTTGAAATATGGTGATAAAGTCTTAATTGCACATGGAGGAGATTTTATTCAAAACTCTCCATTATATAGTCGTGTTATCAAAGAGCTAGAATCGCATAAGATTACAGTTTATGAGTTAGGTGCAGTTGAACCGAATCCTAGACATACAACTGTCAATCGTGGTGTCAAAATATGTAAAGAACATGGAATTCAAACAGTCTTAGCTATTGGTGGTGGTTCAACCATTGATTGTTGTAAAGCCATTGCGGCGACAACGTTATCAAATACAGATGATATTTGGGATTTGGTAGAAGGTAAAGCAACTTGGAAAGATGCTTTAGCCGTGATTGCAATGCCAACAATTGCTTCTACTGGAAGTGAAATGGATAAGTCATGCGTGATTGCAAATGTCAAATTAGGAATCAAGAGTGGTATTAATGGGGAACCGATTAGACCCAAATCTGCATTTCTCGATCCAACAAATACATTGACTGTTCCTGCTTTTCAGACAGCATGTGGGGGATTTGATATTATGGCACACATGTTTGATATGAACTATTTTGTGAATGCCGCAAAATATCCATTACAGTTTAACGTTGTTGAAACATTGTTAAAAACAGTGAGACAGCAGTTACCAATTGCCATTCAAGAACCAGAGAATTATGAAGCGAGAGCTACTATGTTGTGGGCAGCAAGCTGGGCATTGAATAGTTTTTGTACATCTGGATTTCAGACACAAGCTTCTTTACATGCCTTAGAACAATTCTCTTCATCTTATGATTTAACACATGGTTTAGCACTAGCAATCCTTATGCCTAAGTGGATGAAGTATTTATTAGATCGAGACGAAACTGTCATTGACGATTTTGCAAGATTTGGAGTCAATGTGATGGGTGTTGAAGAGAGTGAAGATAAAAAAGCTGTCGCATATCAAGCTATTGAAGCCTTGCAATGTTTTATTAAAGATGAATTAGGATTACCAGTTCATTTATCCGAGTTAGGAATAGATGATAGTCAATTTGAAAAAATGAAAGTGAAAGCATGTTATGGTCAGGAATCCCTGCCAAGAGCATATCGACCATTAACGCAGGAAGATTGTTTCAGTATTTATAAAATGTGTTTATAGGAGCTAACTATATAAAATTCAAGTCATTTGATGAAAAAGTTTGAAAATGTTAAATGATTTGATTATGGTAGCTCATCAATATGTAAGCTCTTTGAAATGTGAATACGATTTGTGTTTTTGGGCATGACGAAAACAGCCTATGGAATAGACTTTTTATGAATACGGTTTCATTTTGTTTCTATCTCAGTAATGATGCATCAAACTGCTGATTTGTCGTTACCAGATGATAGATGACCCTCAACAGCTTCCTGATGCAATGTCCCTGCGCACAGCGATGGCTTTTTCCCTGTGAGCGTTTAAGGTCATAGTAATCCTTGAAGACCCTGTTGAACCTGATGACTGGCACAATGACCTGATATAACGTTTTTCTTAAATAGCTCGATCCCTGCTTGGTTATGGCACTATGCTTGGCTTCGTACTGACTTGATTCGTAGTGAAATGGGGCGACACCCGCTGCCTTTATTATCTTTGAAGGCTTAGAATAGTTGAAAATATCTCCATATTCTGCTAGAATTGATGTACCAGAGAAATGCGAAATTCCTGGTACGGAGATGATAGGAGAGTTTAAGTCAGTGGAAAACTCTTCTATTTTTTTATCTATTTCTTTGAGCTGATCATTAAGCAGTTCGATATGAGCTATTAGATGTTTGATCTGCATCTCATCTGCCAACGAAGAAATGCCAACAGATGTTTTTGCACTTTCCTTTAGCTTTTCAGCAGTCAGAGAAATGCGATTGCCTCTGCCGGTAATATCAAAGCATTTGCGTAAAGTTCTGATGTCAGCCTGTGCAATGGCCTTTGCACTGCCAAACTGTTTAAGAATAGACATATAGACTTTTCCATACTTGGATTTAAAAAGTGCGTTATATTCAGGGAAAACAAGATCTATGCATTTCTGCAGACGATTGGAAAGAACATTGATCTGTTCCTTGAGGGAATGATGCAACCTAGTCAGCTGCTTCTGTTCATAAAGGTCAAATTTCTTAGATGACGTCAAACGATAAGGTTTCTTGAGTTTGTTTGAGCTTAATATATCGCATATATTAAGAGTATCAAGTTTATCGTTTTTAGTGATGCCACCATCCATTCTACGATTGAGATCGGTAGTTTTAGGATTGATCAAAGCGACGCTGTAGTTCTTCTGTAAAAGAAAGCGCAATAAAGCGAAATGATAATGACCAGTATCTTCCATACCGATAAGAACGCTATCAACAGGATAGAGAGCGATCTGAGAGATAAGGAATTCAAAA
>NZ_NFHI01000086.1:0-3372 GCF_002159255.1 Massilimicrobiota sp. An80 | reverse complement strand
ATTATGTAAAGTTAGAAATAATGTAAAGTAAGTTCTAATAAGCACGTTTTTATACCGTTTCTTATTGATTTACTTTACATTATTTTTTTATGTTCGGATAATATTTCTGTAGATATATTTACAGAAAGGAGCGTTAAATTATGCATAATAACGATTTAACAATCAAGGCTTGCATTGAAAAAATATTGGAGACAATGCACGATCTTGGTTATAGTAAGGGAAATATTGAAGCATATGAACATAGCTATAATACTTTCCTTAAGTTTTGTAGTCAAAATAATTACACATATTTCAGAGAGGAGATTGCATTAGAATTTTTAAAACAAACATATGGTTTGGAATTAAAATGTCTTGTGTATGATAATGTGAATACAAAGCATTATCGATGGAGACTTAGACACTTACGTGTTCTAAGCGAATATAGCCGAAACCAGATATTTATCTCCAAGTTTTCTAAGTTTCATAAACCTGTAGAAAAGGATGATTATTGGAATAAGCTATATACATTGTTCATGAATCATTTAAAAAATGATTGTGATTACGCAGATTCCACAATCAGAAGCAAAGAACTTACAATTCGTACTACGATGAACTTTTTGATTCAGTTGGATATTCATTCCCTTGATGAAATCAGTCCTAAAATAATCAATAAAATTATTTCCAAGTTTATTCATGAATCTTCAAAATCAGTCACTTATCGAATAAGACATCTCAAACAGTTTTTCACATTTTGTTTTGATAATAATCTATGCAGAAATGATACTTCTTCGATAATACCACATGTCACTATACCACATACGGCTTATTTGCCAGCAAGCTGGAGTGCTGATGAAGCCAGGCAATTGCTTGATTCTATAGATAGAACCAGTTCAACCGGCAAAAGAGATTATGCAATACTGCTTATTGCATGTCGTCTTGGATTACGCGCCTGTGATATTTGTAGATTGCAGCTTGAAGATTTCAACTGGGAAACCAAGGAAATCCATCTGATTCAAAAGAAAACACAGAATGCCATCGTATTACCTCTTCTTAATGATATTGGTTGGGCTGTGATTGATTACATAAAAAATGGAAGGCCTAAAACGAGAGATTCACATCTATTTATTAGAGCCATCCCACCTTATAACGCATTGGCAGGATCATCTGCGATAGAGAACATATTTACTTTTAGAATCCATAATGCAGGATTGCGAATCCCAAGAGGGAAAAACTGTGGTATTCATTCATTAAGACATACTTTAGGCAGCATTCTTCTTGAAAAAGAAACACCATTGCCGATTATCAGTCAAATATTGGGGCATCAATCAATCAAATCAACTTCGACATATCTTAGACTAAACATGAAAGGTCTGGCAGAATGTCCTATCGATCCAGATAAGGTATTTAACGATGAAATATGAATATGGAAGTGTATTGGCTCCCATTATTAAATCATTTCTAGATATGAAACATGGACTAGGGTTCAAGTATGAAAGTGAATGTAAATTGCTTAGAAGAGTTGATCAATCAGCATTGATTCATGAATTAGATGATGTTGTCCTGACAAAGGAATTCGTCAACGACTTTATAAAAAAGCATGCCAATGAAAAAGATATTAACATTACCTCACGTGTTACAATCATTCGTGAACTTGCGAAATATATGAACAGTCAAGGATACAAGGCATATATAGTACCACCATTACCTCGAGGAAGCTATCATTCAACATTTGTTCCTTATATATTTACAAACGAAGAATTAAGGAAGATTTTTCTGGCTGCCGATCAATTTGCATCAACTCCATCTTTAGATAATCAGTATTATCATCAAAGAGATAAGTATCCTGTTATCTTAAGAATTCTCTATAGTACGGGTATGCGCATTGGAGAAGTTTTACAATTAAAAATAAAAGACATCAATTTTGAAACAAATGCTTTCATGATTCAGGAAGCCAAGAACAATAAAGATAGGAGAATACCAGTTCATCCCGTAACGATGAAATATCTAAAAGATTACATCACCAAAAAATGCATATTCGATAATGAGCAATATATTTTTACTAATAGAGATCATCTACCTATAACGACACGAACTGTTTATGGAATTTTCAGAAAGATATTACATATTGCCTGCATTCCTTATGGTGGAAAAGGTAAAGGACCTACAGTTCACTCATTTCGTCATACTTTTTGTGTTCATAGATTAAGGGATTGGGTGATATGTGGAAGAAATATATCGGCTCTATTTCCATATCTTTGTGCCTATATGGGGCATGCAGATACAAGATGTACAGAATATTATTTAAGACTTACAGCTGAGCTGTATCCAGATATCGTTATAAAGTCGGAAAAATATTTTAATGAAGGAGCTGATAGAGATGAATGATACAAAAAACTTTCAGTATTATATCAGTAAATATTTTACTACATACTTGCATGCAGAAAGAAACATGAGCACTCATACAATTGCATCTTATGCAGATACCTTTAAGCTGTTTTTGAAATATTTTGAAAATGTACTTCAAAAAAGAACTGATAAAATAACGTTGGATGACATTACCAGAGAAAATATTATAAATTTTCTTGACTGGCTAGAAAATGAGCGTCATGTGAACATTTCATCAAGAAATGTTCGATTATCTGCAGTTCATTCGTTTGTCAGATATATTCAGCCAGAAGATCCTGAACATGTTTTTGAATATAAGAAAATATTAAACATCAAAAACAAGAAATACAAAACAGCAGATATTCCTTATCTTAGTGTCAAACAAATCAAAGCCATTATTAACGCAGCAGATACTACAACACAGCAAGGATTCAGAGATAAAGTTCTATTAACAGTATTGTATGATACTGCAGCTCGTGCTGATGAGCTTATACATTTGACCTTGAATGATGTAAGGTTGGATAAGCCAGCAACTATAACATTGACAGGTAAAGGCAATAAAGTAAGAATCGTTCCAATTATGGGAAATACAGTTGAACTATTACAAAAATATATAAGTTTACTAAATAACAGTTCCAAATATCAACCATATCAAAGATATCTTTTCACAAACAGAAGTCATAATATCCTAACTCGTGCAGGGATAGGATATATCATTGAAAAATATGTCAGGATGGCTAATGAGGATGGAACAATTATTAATCTTAAAGTGCATCCACATACTTTTAGACATTCTAAAGCTGTCCATCTTCTAGAATCAGGTATTGAACTCATTTATATCAGGGATTTCTTAGGGCACTCGAGTGTTAAGACAACAGAAATATATGCAAAAGTATGTACAAAAAACAAGAGAGAAGCTCTTGAAAAGGCATATGAAAATATTACAGATACCTGCTATCCTGATTGGAATGATGATAAAAATCTAATGAACTGGTTAAATGAGCTAAG
>NZ_NFHI01000085.1:0-3974 GCF_002159255.1 Massilimicrobiota sp. An80 | reverse complement strand
ACCTTCTATAAGTTGTAATATTAATTTGTAGATATTTTTATCTACCTTGCAAACTTATAGGAGGTGTTTTTTATGCAAGAAATCAAAAGAATTTTAGAAAGGAGATTTAAAGGCGAAAGTCAAAGATCGATTGCTTCCTCTTTACATTTGTCACGCAATACTGTTAGTAAAGTTTTTAAAGCTGCCGATCAGACTGGGTTGAGCTGGGTTCAGTTTCAAACAATGGATGAAAGCTCTCTTGATGAACTTTTGTTCCCTGAAAAAAAGTATGTTCCTGTTCAGCAGGTCCCAGATTTTGAATATGTCCATAAGGAACTTTTAAAGCCTAGTACAACTCTGAAAGGATTATGGGAAGAATACGTTATGTCATGTACCGATGCAAAACTTCCCTATTATCATCGCACTCAATTCAATAAGCTGTACAATGATTATGTCAAGAAGCATAAATTGACCATGCATATCAATCACAAACCTGGTGATAGAGTCATGGTGGACTGGTGTGGCAGTACCATGAATGTGTATGATCGATTAACAGGTGAAGTCACAAAAGCATATCTTTTTGTTGCGACTTTACCATTCAGTATGTATACGTACGTTTATGCGTGCAAAAGTATGAAACAGGAGGAATGGATTCAATGCCATATCCAAATGTACAATTATTTTGATGGTGTGACTAGACTTTTAGTTCCTGATAATTTAAAAACAGGTGTTACTCATCACAAAAAGTATGAAGACCCCATCATCAACAAAGTATATCAGGAAATGGCTGATTACTATGACACATCTATTGTACCTGCCAGAGTAAAGAGACCTAAAGACAAGGCTGCGGTCGAAGGAACTGTTGGCAATGTCACCAATTATATTATAGGCAGATTACGCAACAGAAAATTCTTCAGCTTTCATTCTCTTAATAAGGCAATTTCCATAGAACTGGATAAATTTAACAACAATCCGTTCCAAAAAAGAGAAGGATCTCGCAAGAGTGTATATGAAGAGGAAGAAAAAGAATTCATGATGCCTTTACCACCTGAACCATTTGAACTGAGCGAATGGAAAATGGCAACAGTTCAGATGAACTATCACATTCAGGTTAATAAGATGAACTACTCTGTTCCCTATGAGTATGTTGGTAAAAGAGTCGAAGTCAGACAAACAAATAGCATTGTTGAGATTTATTATAAAGGAACACGCATATGCAGTCATGCAAGACTTCATGGTCGTGCAAATCAATATTCAACCAACAATGATCATATGCCCGAAAACCATAAGCTATTTGAATGGAATAAAGAAAGATTTGAAAAATGGGCAAAAGGGATTGGAGAAAACACTTACGAAGTCATTCATAGACTTATCAGTAGATATAAGGTTGAAGAGCAGTCATATAAAAGTTGTATATCATTACTGAAGCTTTCAGATAAATACAGTGCGGAAAGGTTGGAAAATGCATGTCAGTTGGCGCTTGAACACATTACACAACCTTCATTTAAAAATATTAGATTGATTTTAGAATCTGGTCAAGATATAGAATATAAAAATAATAAAAATAGAAAACAGATTGAAGTTGATACAAGCCATGCATATGTGCGTGGCGAAGAATATTATGGAGGAAACAAAAAATGAGTGAGCAAACAATAGAGAAATTAAAGAAAATGAAATTGTCTAAATTTGCAGAGGCATATCAAGATCAAAAAGGGAAACCCGAGTACCAGAAAATGAGTTTTGATGACAGACTTACGTTACTGGTAGATTTAGAATATGATTCAAGAGTGAATCATACGATTGAAAGAAATATCAGAAATGCAAACTTTTATGATTCTACAGCATGTCTGGAACAAATCAATTATAAACCTGAAAGAAAAATTGATAAGGCATTGATAGAAGAACTGTCAACCAATCAATATATTGAAGAAGGACTTAACGTCGTAATAGCTGGAGCGTCAGGATGTGGAAAGACCTGGATTTCAAACGCATTAGGTGTCCATGCATGTCGCTCAAGAAAACGTGTAAAATATATACGTTTGCCAGAACTGCTTATGGATTTAGAAACAGCCAGAATTCAAGGAGCATATCGCAAGATGATGAAGCAGTTGGGAAAACTTGATCTACTTATCATCGATGAATTTTTATTATCATCAGTAAATGAAACAGAAGTCAACAGCATTCTTGAAATCATGGAATTGAGATGTAATAAAAAATCAACAATACTTTGTAGTCAATGGACACCTGAAGGATGGTATCAAAAACTTGGTGGTGGACCGATAGCAGATGCCATATTAGATCGAATCATCAATAGTTCTTATAAAATATTACTGGAAGGTGCTTCCATGAGAGAAGAATATTCAAAACTCAAATAGCTAAGAAGCCAGTCTGCATGGACTGGCTCTCTTAACGGACGATGTGGCTCTAACTAGCGGTTTAGTGGTGGCTCTCATATAGCGAACATAGTGGCTCTCGCCACCCGTCATATACATTTGACCATAGTGGCATCTTTTTATTAACCCTTTTTTGTATTCTCATTGATTTGTCGCTTACTAATAAATCAAATATGGATATAAATATTCATACCACTTACGCAAATAAATTACCACTTACACAAATAGTATATAAAGAAGTATTTGTTTATGATAAAATTTTTATAGAAATAAAAGTTTAGCTATAAAATTATAAAAAAACACTTTCCATGGTAATTGTTTTTCATTGATTTTTTAACATTATTTAATCAGTTACAATAAATTTAAATAATGAAACTGCATTAAAATATATTTTACTATTTTTTGATAAAAATATTTTTAAGTGAAAGTAAATATTGAACATAATAACAACGAATAAAAAGATTTTTTAAACATAACTAAAAAAATCGTTTAGGATAATGCTATATGAACGAAAATAGTATATCTTTTATAAAATCTAGTTAAATGTTCTTCACTGTTTGCTGATTATTAAACACCATTATTATATGCTTTAAATTATCATTTTATCATAATTTATTATGTCGAACTAGAATATAAGTTTTTACAATTTAGATTTTGAAAAAAATATATGTACTCTATTCCTTAATCACGCTTATAAAATCACTTGATCATATAATTTAAAAATCTGTCAATTAAGATATACAAGTGAAGGTCAAAAACTTCTTCATTCTATTTATAGTTTATAAATTTGCATAAAATTAAAAACAAAAGGAAGGATTTTTATGAAAAAAATATATCATGTAATGAACCAATATAATTATTATATGTCTAATATCATTTTTAACATTATAAATATTGTATTAGTTATTTTCTTATATAACTTTGGTTTTTTTGGTGAACAAACAGAAAATATATATGAAATATTACTAAGTTTTGCTACATTCAGCTTTTTTACTCCAATATCTATTGCATGCGCAATAATAGTACTTATTACATTTATAACATATTTAAAAAATATAAATGAAAATATTAAGAAAGATATTTCTATAGAGTTGATAACTTATAATATCATTTTTATTCCTATCATAATAGCATTATACTTTGCTATGTATTATGTATGGACTACTTTTATTGGTAGCGGTTGGTTTTGTGCATTTATTTCAATTTTTGCTAGTATGTTCTTATTTAACTATTTATATGTTATGCATTTTTATAAGATTATAGATCGTATATTTGTACATTGAATCAAACTATTAATTTAACAGTAACTAAATAAATCACTATTTATGAATAATTGTAAATATTTCTTAAAGCTCCTTTGTAAAGTTGATTTTATAGTTATTGCAATGTTAACTTTAACAAAAAGTACAGTTTGAAGAAACTGAGGTTTAATCAATGATTTCTTTGCGAGGGAAGAATCACTTTTTGTTAAAATTGGCCCTTTAAATAATTGAGGGGTCTAATCTAAAAAGCTTTAAATTAATAGTGGGGTATTTTGACCCCACTTTCATTTTAAAGCAGGTCGAACAATATTTGATTGGTGACTATCTGTCATCTTTTTTT
>NZ_NFHI01000084.1:0-4105 GCF_002159255.1 Massilimicrobiota sp. An80 | reverse complement strand
GTGCTCTGTAGTATACCACCTCTCTTATAGGATACTATAAAAACGATTGGAGGGAAATGATTTTAATAAAATGTTTGTGTCCGACCGACAAAGGCGGACGGAAATGGAGGGAAATATGATCAAACGTTTATGGCCATATGCTAAAAAATATCGAAAATATTTTATTTTGGCATGTGTTTGTATTATGAGTGAAACAGTGTTTGAACTTGTGATTCCTATGTTGATGGCCAATATCATTGATGTAGGGGTTACAAATAAGGATACGAATTATATTGTTATGCAAGGAATCCTTATGATGATCTGTGCAGTCATTGCTTATATTTTAGGTGTTTTGTACGCTCGTTTTGCAGCAATTGCCGGACAAGGATTTGGGGCAGAAATTAGAAAAGATGAATTTGAAAAAGTTCAGAATTTTTCATTTGCGAATACTGATCATTTTTCAACATCATCTTTAATCACCCGTTTAACAAGTGATGTTATTATCATTCAAAATGCGATATGTAATGGAATTAGACCATTGGTCAGAGCACCCTTTATGCTTTTATTGGCACTATTTTTTACATTCACGATCAATGCCAGGCTAGCGTTGATATTCTTAGTTGCGACACCTATTTTAGGTATTGGTTTATTTATCATTGTGAAAAAGGTAGGACCATTATATAAACTGATGCAATCCAGTGTTGATAATATCAATACCGTCGTTCAAGAGAATTTAAATGCTATGCGTGTTGTCAAATCTTATGTAAGAGAAGGATATGAATCTGAGAAGTTTGAAAAAATGAATGAAGGATTAAAGGAAAACAGTGAAAAAGCATTTCGAACTTCAGTTTGGAATATGCCATTATTTCAATATGTGATGTATCTGACAATTGTTTCTATTCTTTTCTTTGGTGGACGAATGATTTTAAATGGGACAATGCAGGTAGGAGAATTGACTGGATTTTTAAGTTATGTTTTACAGATTTTAAATGCCTTAATGATGATTTCAAATGTCTTTTTAATGTTGACACGTTCTATTGCCAGTTGTGAACGTATTATTGAAGTTTTCGATGAAGTTCCTGATATTCATGATCCGCAAAATACATCTTTAACAGTTGAACAGGGTTGCATTGATTTTCAGCATGTTTATTTTAAATATAAGTCTACAGCTAAAGAATATGTTTTAACTGATATTGATTTACATATTCCTAGTGGTTCAACAATTGGTATTTTAGGAGGAACAGGAGCAGCGAAAACGAGTCTTGTTCAACTGATCCCTAGACTTTATGATGTCAGTGAAGGTGAAGTATTGGTAGATGGCCATAATGTGAAAGATTATTCTGTAGAACATTTAAGAGATAGTGTAGGAATGGTTTTACAGAAGAATACATTATTCAGTGGTACAATTAGAGAAAATCTGCTTTGGGGAAATAAAGAAGCAACCGATGAAGATATACAATGGGCATGTCATATTGCCTGTGTTGATGAATTTATCAATCAATTCCCTGATGGTTATGAAACGGATATGGGACAAGGTGGTGTCAATGTTTCTGGGGGACAAAAACAAAGATTATGTATTGCCAGAGCGTTATTGAAAAGACCAAAGGTATTAATTCTCGATGATTCAACGAGTGCCGTTGATACTGCCACTGAAGCAAGTATTCGAGAAGGATTGGCCTCTTTAAAAGATACGACAAAAATTATTATAGCTCAAAGAGTATCAAGTGTTCAGCATGCTGATCAGATTGTCATTTTAGAAGATGGACATATTCATGCTGTGGGGACACATGATGAGTTGTTGGCACATGATCACATTTATCAGGATATTTATTATTCTCAATTGGAAGGAGCTGGTTTATAATGGCAAGACAAATAACGAATGCAAAGCCTCAAGATATGGTCAAGACATTAAGTTCCTTTAAAAAGTATATAGGATATCATAAATATGCTTTATCATGTGTTGCTGTATTGGTTGTTTTAAGTACAGGGATTAATCTTTGGGGAACTTTCCAAATTCGTACGATTATTAATCGTTATCTATTGCCTGGGGATTATCAGGGATTAGTTTCGTTTATTATATTTATGATTGTTGTCTATATGATAGGTGCTACTGCGACAGCCATATATAAACAATTGATGGTGCATACTTCTCAAAAGATTGTCAAAGAGATGCGACAGGATTTATTTGAAAAGACACAGAAGTTACCAATTCGCTATTTTGATAGTCATACTCATGGTGAAATAATGAGTCATTTTACTAATGATTTGGATACTGTTCAGGATGCATTGAATAACTGTTTTGATAATTTGATTCAAAGTTTTATTATGATTGTTGGAACATTAGTGCTGATCTTTGTATTAAGCTGGCAATTATCTTTGATTGTTTTTGCTTGTATGTTGATTATGTATTTTTTGATTCAATATCTGACAAAACGCAGTAAATATTATTTTTCTAAGCAACAGGCTGCTTTAGGAGATTTAAATGGTTTTATTGAAGAGATGGTTGATGGTGTCAAAGTTGTCAAAGTTTTTAATCATGAACAAGATAATATTGAGGAATTTAATCGTCGTAATGAAATCTTACAACAGGCAGCAACGAATGCTTTGACCTATTCAGGACGTACTATTCCTTCTGTTGTGAGTATTTCATATTTGAATTATGCTATTGTTGCCTGTGTAGGAGGATTTTTAACAATTGGTGGTTTTATGGATTTAGGAAGTTTATCTTCATATCTGGTTTTTGTCAGACAGACTGCACAACCAGTCAATCAATTTACACAACAGTTAAATTTCATTTTAGCAGCTATGGCTGGGGCAGAGAGAATATTTGATATGATGGAAGAAAAACCGGAAAGAGATGATGGTCAGGTCACTCTCACAAGAGTAAGAAAACATAAAGATGGGACACTTTATGAATGTCAGGAACATACAGGGTATTGGGCATGGCGTCATCCTCGTGATGATGGAAGTGTTGAACTTGTCGAGTTAAAAGGAGACGTTCGCTTCCATGATGTTGTCTTTGGTTATGAAGACAATGTTCCTATTTTAAAAAATATCAATTTATTTGCGAAACCTGGTCAGAAAATTGCATTTGTTGGAAGTACAGGAGCAGGGAAAACAACCATTACAAATCTGATTAATCGTTTCTATGATATTCATAGTGGGAGTATTACTTATGATGGTATTGATGTCAAATTAATTAAAAAAGATGATTTAAGACATTCGATTTCTATTGTTTTACAAGATACACATTTATTTACTGGAACGATTGCTGATAATATTCGCTATGGAAAACTGGATGCGACAATGGACGAAGTGATAGAAGCAGCAAAATTGGCTAATGCCCATAGTTTTATCAAACGTTTACCAAATGGTTATGAAACCATGTTGAGTGGGGATGGGGCCAATCTTTCACAAGGACAGCGTCAGTTATTGGCTATTGCCAGAGCTGCCATTGCCAATCCACCTGTTTTGATATTGGATGAAGCAACAAGTTCGATTGATACCCGTACAGAAAAGTTGATTGAAAAAGGTATGGATCGTTTAATGGAAAATCGTACAGTTTTTGTGATTGCTCATAGATTATCAACAGTCAGAAATTCAGATGCGATTATGGTGTTAGATCATGGTCAAATTATTGAACGTGGGAGTCATGATGAATTGATTGCACAAAAAGGACGTTATTATCAATTATATACAGGACAATTTGAGTTAGAATAAAACCAATGAGACCATAAGCCTCATTGGTTTTTCATCGTCTTTATGGTTTTAATAATTCAACAATACTTCGAATCATAGCACCAGTTGCGCCATCAGGTGTTTTAGCAGTGGCAGCAATATCTAAGTGAATCCATTTGATGCCATCTTCCACAAATTCATTCAACAAGCAGGCTGCCCCGCTGGCTTCTCCACCAAAAGTCATAGGACCATTCTTGAAATCAGCGCTGTTGGATTGGAGTTTTTCAAGGTATTCATCATCCATTGGTAATCGCCATCCCTTTTCATCAGCTGCTTTCATGGCTTGTTCAAATTCTTGATAATAGGCATCATCATTAGCGAAAACACCTGTATAAACATCTCCTAAAGCAGCTACGCATGCTCCTGTAAGAGTCGCTAAATCAATAAG
>NZ_NFHI01000083.1:0-4537 GCF_002159255.1 Massilimicrobiota sp. An80 | reverse complement strand
TTAGAAGATTCCATAATCTAATTATACCAAAAACGACAATGATAATCATTAAAGATAATCATTGTCGTTTTCTTTTTTAGGTGGCCTTACGAATATTTATTTCGTTACAGCCCCTTTTTAAAAACTTAAATTTAAGATTAGAAACAGTTACACCTATTTTAAAAATTTGTTAAAATTATTAATGTAAAATAAAAGAACTTCTGTAGTTAGAAGTTCTTAGTAAATTAATAGTAGTAATCTGCTATTTCTTTGTATTAAAAACCTTTTTCTTACTTTGTTGTAAAAAAGTTGTATTTTTATTTTTCTTTTAATTTTATTTTGATATATCAATATAAGTTTTATGCTATTTTTTCTCCTAATCCATTTCAATAGCTCCTGTATCGGCCAGATACAACTTGAATTTGTTTAAATCTTTATATGCAGACAATCCTACATTAGGGTTATTTGCATGATATGCAACACTCACGACCTTAGAATCCTTTAGCTCTGAAATCATACTTAAAATAGAGTTATCAGTCGTTTTATATGAATTCAACACCTTCGTCGTTTGAAATCCTCTGGTGTTCTTGTTTAACTGGGATGGAATTGCTTCAAAAAGCATTGCCAATCTTCCAGTAGAATCAATTTTTCTAAAATCATCCTCATACAAATTTAGAATATCTCTTTTTACCATATCTACTTTTCTAAAATTATTCGTTGTAATGTATTCATTGACAGATTGTGGCATTCTACCTACCAGCATATATAAACGAAAATCACGCATCAACTTTCGATTCAGCCTGTCTCCAAAATTCTTCTTATTATCAAATACGCTTTTCAATAACTTCATAGTAGAATTATCATTCAAAGCCCAAAGAAATTCTTCAAAATCCATTGGATGCATTTGCAGTTTTCTTTCTTCACTTGGAATGAGAATATCTTTCACATTCTTTTTGATTGAAATCAATGAACCAGTTTCAATATAATCATATCTTCCATCCTTTACCAATGTCTTGATTGCTTGTCTTGCATAAGGGCAAAGCTGTACTTCATCAAAAATAATAACAGACTTTCTTTCGATTAAGTCTACTTTATATTGCAATTGAAGTTGAAGAAAAAAATAATTCAAATCAGACATATCATCAAATAACTCTCTAATTTATGCAGAAGCAACAGAAAAATCAATGAGGATATAACTATCATATTCCATCTTTGCAAATTCTTCTACTATAGTTGATTCCCAACACGGCGTGCTCCTTCAATAAGTAGGGCTGTCTTCCCATTTGATTCTCTTTTCCACTCTTTTATTTTTTCATAAATTTTTCGCTTAAACATTGACAAATTCCTCCTATAAATTTATTATGTCCAAAAATCGCAACTAGCTCAATGGCTATATATCCAAAAATCGCAATAAAATTTCTACATAAACCTCCAAAAATCGCACTGATTTTCTCCTGCTAAAAAAGAAATTTGAGTGTTGGATTTTGTCCCTCCTCTCTATTTTTGATAGTGTCGTTAAAAATACGAATTTATTCAATGTAGATAGTTCTTATTATCTTCTAATACATCTTATATATTTTTCTTCAAATCAAGCACATTTCAAGATTAATTCTAAATAGTTTTTCATGAAATATGTTTTCATTAATATAAAAAGGACGCATTTATTAACGTCCTTTGTAAATCTCTATCTTCATAACTCCTCAATTATTTGGTGTGTGATTGACCTCACAATAATATAGATTCCAGTCATTGTATAGCCTTTGTCATTCTAGATGTCCATTTACATTAACTCTACTTTATGACATCTTCTTTTATTGTGCTTTTAAATAATCAATCACTTCATCTAATGAATCAACAATTTTTGTTACTTTTTCAACGAATTGTGGCTCAGGATATTTCATATCAGGGACACAAATCACATCAATATGTCCATCATAAGCCGCTAAAATACCTGCCTCACTATCTTCTAAAACCAAAGCTTCTTCTGGTTTGACATCGAGTTTTTGACATGCTGTTAAAAAGATTTCTGGATGAGGTTTACCATGAGTCACTTCATCTCCACAAATTGTATCATCAAAATATTTTGTTAGATCTGCATTTTTTAAGATTTCATCAACACGTGCTCTCCCACTTGATGTTGCTACAATTGTTTTATAATTATTGGCTTTTAAGTATTCTAATAATTCTACTAATCCTTTTTTCTTAGGAACATATTGTCTTAAACTTTCATCAATCCATACATGAACATCATCCCAGACTTCTGTCATAGGAAAGTCTTGACCATAATGGTCAATAAATACCTGACAGATTCCCGGTTTATTTTTTCCTAAACAATTTCTATATAATTCTTCTGTAAAATCATGGTGTCCTAATTGCGCCAATTTTTTTACATATTCATTATATGTCACTCTTTCACTATCAATCATCAAACCATCCATATCAAATATAACTGCTTTTTTCATATACATTCACTTCCTCTTTCCTTATTCTAGCATATCTTCATATTCAAGAACAAGAAAAGTTATGAACTACTCTGTTTTTAAATGCTTATGCATAAATCTTCTAAATGAGAATGTATTTGTTATTGTTGTGATTAAATCTGAAAGAGGTTCAGCTAACATAACCGCAAAAACACCATCTGATATAAATATTGGTAAGATATAGATGAGTGGTATTAATAAGATAATCTTTCGATAAAAAGCAAAGAAAAATGAAATCTTACCAAATCCAAGTGATGTATATGATTGTTGATAAGTTGAGTTCGCTCCCATAATAATGAAACCAAAGATATAAACTCTTAACATACGACTTGCTAATTCAATTAACTCTGGATCATTAGAGAATAACTGTACAAATACTTGTGGTACAAATTCCATCAACAAAACACCCACAATAGAATAAATTAATGATACTTTCATAGCTAAAGAGATAGCTTTTTTAACACGATCATATTGTTTAGCCCCATAATTATAACTGATGATAGGCTGTGTTCCTTGTGCAATACCTTCCATTGGTAATTGGAGAATCTGATTCATAGATAGCATAATTGTCATAGAACTGACTGCTAAATCTCCCCCAAAGAATAAAAGTTGGCGATTAAAGGAAACTTGCAGTATGCCTTCAGTTGCACTCATAAAGAAAGGAGAAAAACCTAAACCTAAGACTCTTTTCATGATATCTAAATCAAATTTAAAATATTCTTTTTTGATTTGGATAGTTGTTTTCTTTCCTAATAAAAACTTCATAACCCAAACACATGAAACAAATTGAGAAATCACAGTTGCAATTGCAGCTCCTGCAACATCCATGTGTAAACCAAAAATAAAGATAGGATCAAGAACAATATTCAAAACACCACCAATAAGTAATGTAAACATTCCATATTTCGCAAAACCCTGTGCATTGATAAAATAATTTAAACCAACACTCAATTGAACAAAGACCGTTCCTAAACAATAAATAGAAAGATAGTCCATAGCATAAGGCAATGTATTCTCACTGGCTCCAAATAACATCAAAATATCTTCACCAAAAATTAACAGGACTGCCATAATAATAAGTGAAGAAATCACCAAACTAAAGACACAGTTTCCAAGTATCTTTTCAGCAATATCCATTCTCTTTTCACCCATTCTAATAGATGCCAAAGGAGCTCCGCCTCTTCCAAATAAATTGGTAAAAGCTGTAATAATTGTAATAATAGATGTACATAATCCAATCCCTGCAATGGCTAAAGCACCATCAGCTAACTGTCCAATATATATTCTATCTACCATATTATAGATAAGCGTTGCCAGTTGAGCAAGAATAGAGGGGATCGCAAGTGAAAGTAATAATTTTGATATTTTCTCATTTTCCAGTCTTTCATTCATGTTGTCCACCTCCTAAATTATGATAAACCTGTTGTAAAATTTCATGATATTTGACAATATCTTCCTGTGAAATATTCTGATATGCCTGTTCATCAAAAGCATGTTGAATATTTTGAATTTTTTTAACTAACTCATCTGCCTTTTTTTCAACACATAAAATATTCCAACGTCTATTGACAGGATCAGGATTTCTTGTCACTAAACCTCGTTTCACCAACTTTTCAATAGCTAATGAGACATGTCCTTTTGAAATACCACGCACATTGACAATATCTTGTGCATGATTATATTCTGGATTATTTGCTAAAAAAGCCAAGACATCAATTTCAACTTGTGTCATCTGATACTCTTTTAACAATTCATCAAATAATGAATTATACTTTTTAATGATATAAGGGTGCATTCCCAGTGAAAAAAACTTTTGAATTCCCTTTTCTGTTTTGATTTTCATAGTTCTCTCCTTAACTGTTTTATTTTAAACAGTTATATAATAAACCTATTATTCCATACCTGTCAATATCTTTTTAACAAAACACATGCTTTGACTTTTGATATTGAACTTGTTATCGTCAACTTCTACTAAAATTATACATCTATATAGATATCAAGCCATTAGTTCTTATCTAATGGCTTGATGACTTCTCTAGCGAATTCTATATATTCTTTTTCATTGATTCCTATTTGTT
>NZ_NFHI01000082.1:0-5111 GCF_002159255.1 Massilimicrobiota sp. An80 | reverse complement strand
AATCATTGAAAATTCTATCAATATAGCCAAAATATTCTTTTATATTTTAAAATTAAAAAGTCGATAGATGTCTTAATAGATTTCTATCGGCTTATAGCTTCTTAAATTGACGACATTGGATCATATATAACTCTTTTCAAATATAATCATAGACGCTTAAAGACGAAAGGACAATATGCATATGAAAATCAAAGAAGTCGAAAAATTATTACAAATCAATTCTCAAACAATACGCTATTATGAAAAATTAGGCTTTTTAAAGCCAAAAAGAGATGAAAATGGTTATAGAAATTATACACAGGAAGATGTCCAGATATTAAGAAAAATACATTTTTTAAGAGATTTAGATATTCCTCTAGAAATGATTCAAACAATTCTTCTAAATCCAGATCAATTTCAAAATATACTAAATAAACATTTAAAATTTTTACAAGCAAAGATTGAAAATCTAGAAGAAGTTCAACAGAAATGTTTTCATTTAAATCAAAAAAACATTCCCTTGTTAGATGCAATTATTGATGGAGAATTTCAAAATCAGCCTGCTCATTCACATGATGAAATTAAATCAATTATTCATAAAGCATCTGAATTTATAAAGCCCTACCCTGTTGTCACATTAGGAAGAAAAACAACCCCTTTTCAATTTCTAAAAGAAATCATATTCATATTTATTTCTACAACTTTGATCACTATGAGCTTTCTTTTATATTTTATCAATACTCATACAATGACTCATATACATTGGGGTTTATATTTATTGAGTGTTATCCTCCTGACAATTATTTTCATATTCATATTATTTCATGAAAAATACTATGAATTTGGAATTGTCGATTTCTATATATTTGACAGCTATAAAATGAAGGCAAAGAGTATAAAAGCAGTATTAGAAAACACAACCCATGAAATAGCCAGACATTATTTATACAAAGATATTTGCAATGTTAAAATCCATGTTGAAAAAAAGATTGGTGGCATTGGTTTTGGACCTGTGACATATTATAATATTATCTATCAATTTCATATGCGAGATGGGAATCATTTTCAAATAAATAGTTCCTTATATCAGGAAACATCGCAGGATAGAAAATCTGTTTATGAGATATTAGATTATCATCATGTTAAAATTATTGATGAACAGAATTTAAAACGGTTCTTTTTACAAAAAAATCTATCTATTTATGAATATTTAGAAAAAAGATGCACATGATTGCATCTTTTTGACTTTTATATATCTTCAAAATATTTTGTCATGACATCATCTTTGTATTTAAAAAAGTATTTTTCTACACCTTTTACGAAAAAGTCACGACGTTTCTCCACTTGCTGATCATCTTCCTCTTTCCATACCTTTGCTATAAGTTCATGATGACGATAAAATATCTGGCATAATTCCAACACTTGATATTGGGTATTATAAAGCTGATACAGTTCTATAATTCTTTGATCTAACAATTGATTATATTGTCCTTTTTTTGAAATACCTTGAATATGAAAAAGAGTATCCTGACATTGATGTTTTTGATAATAATGACATGGTTTACATATATCATCCCCTTCTATTGTCAGTTGGCAAACCAAATAAGGATTTTTTATAATAGCATTAGCAATAGCATAAAAATCATGTTCCATCTTTTGGTCAGGAACAAATTCTTCAATTCCTGTACCATATAATTTAAAAATATCCATAAAATGATGGGGTTTTATGATAACTGTTTTCATATCAATCCCTCCTCTTTTTATTATCCATATTTTTCATGTCTATTTATTAATATTTTCTTAATTTTTAATGTTATAATGCTTATATATCAAATAAGGAGAATCAATTCATGGCTATAAAAATGATTGCGGTAGATATGGATGGAACGTTTTTAGATGAAAATTCATCTTATAATCAAAAACGTTTTGATCACATTTATCAAATATTAAAAGATAGAGGCATTCGCTTTGTGGTAGCAAGTGGTAATCCATACAAGAAACTTCAAAACTGTTTTTCTCATATTCAAAATGAATTAACTTATATTGCTGAAAATGGAGGTTACATTATCAGTGAAGGTAAAGAGCTATATTTTGCACATATATCCTCTCAGGACAGTCAACTGATTATTGATACACTTCAAACAATGCCTGATGTTTTATGCTGGGTATGTACAAAAAATCAATCTTACACATTAGAATCATTACCTGAACATTATTATCAAATGTTTCTTCCCTATTTTCCTCATGTGAAAAAAGTTCAAAACTTTTCACTCATTAAAGAACCTATTGTGAAATTTGCGCTTTACTTACCTCAACAAAATACAACTCAACGTATTCATGATTTGACTCAAATTGCCAGTCAAGATATTAGAATTGTTGATAGCGGACATGCCTGTATTGATATTATTCCTCGTTTTGTCAGCAAAGGCATGGCAATTCAATTGTTAATGAAAGAGTTTCATATTTCGCCTGATGAAGTTATGGCTTTTGGTGATGCTGACAATGATCGAGAGATGTTATCAACAGTTAAATATGGCTATGTGATGGCAAATGCAAAAGAAAAAATGAAAAAAGATTTTCAATGGGTGGCACCAGGATTTAATGATGAAGGTGTTTTAGAAGTCATTGATTATTATTTACAAAACAATTCATTCTTCAATTTATGATAGTTTTTTATCAAAAATATTGATAAATAGAACTTTTTTTAAAAAATTATTTTCTACTTTAGCAAAATATATGATTTTATCCATTTCTCCCTCTATAATAAAGATAAAGGGGGATTTTTTATGGATGAATTTTTAAGAGATATTCACACAATGCTTTTTAAGCAATGGATTTTAATTCAGGATCAAAGTCAATGTCAAATCTATCTTGATGATAAAAATGAAAATACCATAGATATTAAAACCAATTATAGTTTCAGTCAAGTTATTTTTAATCCCTTAAATATTATTGAATTAAGTGTTACCAATACAATGACTCAAAATATTGAGTTTTATCTTCATTTTCAAATGAAAACTATGAAACATGCTACTGAACTTTTTAATGAAATGATGAATAATATTCTACAATTGGTTGATAAACCAAAAATCAAAATATTATTAAGTTGTAGTGGTGGTTTAACAACGTCTTATTTTGCTTCTAAGCTCAATGAAGCAGCTCAAATTTTAGATTATCATTATGAGGTCAGAGCGATTGGATATACTGATTTATTTAATGTAGGCAATGAATATGATGTGATTTTATTAGCTCCACAAATCTCATTCATGCATGCAAAAGTACAGGAAATCTTAAAAGATAAAATTGTCTTAAAAGTACCTCCACAAGTTTTTGCCAAATATGATGTCGCCAAAACTTTACAACTTGTCAGACATGCCTTAGAACATCAAAAGTTACCTCATAATTCTAAAACTGAATCAACTATCAAACCATTACAAGTCATTCCACATCAAAATACAAAGATTCTTGTTTTGTCTCTATTTAGAAACAGTTTACGTGTTCACATTGCCTATCATCTCTATGATGAACAAAATCATATTATCAGCAGCAATGAAATTATTAAATTTAAAATCAGTATGGAAGACATTTATGATGTCATTGATACAATCTTATTACAATATCCACGTATTCAAATCATTGGCATTTCAACACCAGGTATTATCAATAATGGTTTTGTCGCTTCTACAAGTATCATAGGATTAAATAATTTTAACATGTATCAGCTACTCAAGGAGCGCTACCATCAACATATTGTCATTGATAATGATGTCAATACTGCTGCAGTCGGTTATTACGCTTCTCAACAACAATTTTCATCACTGATTTTCTTATTTCAGCCAAATAATCATTTTGGAGGAGCAGGAATTATTGTTAATGGACAACTTGTTAAAGGTCATGCGCATATTGCTGGAGAAGTGCAATACTTACCACTCAATTATTCTGCCCCACCACAAACACTTGCCAAGACACCTGAAGGCGCTTTAGAGCTTGTATCTAAAACAATTGTAGCTTTATCTTCTGTGATTGGACCAGAAGCTATTATTCTTTCTTGCACTCTTATTCCTGATGTTGATGAGTTAAAAAAGATGATTGGTCAATATATACCTAAAAAGTATCTACCACGTATCATCAAAATAGAAAATATTCAAGAATATATTTTAATTGGTCAATTGATATTATGTTTACAAGAATATAAATAAAAGATAAAAAAAGCTTTTTTTACGATATACATAGAAAACGCTTACAGAAAATGCTATAATATTCTTAACAAATAAAAACAGAAAAGGAGATTATAGCAATGGATTTGAATAAAAAAATAGAAGACATCAGTCATGCAGAGTACAAACTTTTACTAATCATTGGACAGCCTGGAAGTGGAAAATCAAAAGTCATTCGTCAATATAGTGAAGAAACAGGTATTCCTATTCTTGATCTTGATAAGATTTTCTATCATACACCAAGTGAAAAACTTCTTCCTGAGATGAAAAACTTTTTAACAACTTACCACCAAAAAGTTTTATTGTTAGATAATAAAAAAATTCTTTATGCAAAAAACAGTCAAATTGATTTATTAGCTTTCCTTAAAGAATTATCAAAAGATATTACTGTTGTTGCAACATGGAATGGAAAAATTGAAGATGGACAGCTCTTCCATTTTCGTAATGACACTTCAGAAGATCTTATTTATTCAACTGATAATAACGATTTTAAATATATCTTATGCTAAAAAGAAGCAGAATTTACTGCTCAATGTCGTCAATTTAATGACATTAAAATAGAGAGAATATTTGATCAAATTCAAAATTCTCCCTTTTTTTCTTTCTGTGCTAAAAAAACACAAAAAGATACTGATCATTTTTAATGATTTTTTTAAGTTTTTAAGTTATAATTTTTTTAGAAAATGATGTCTATACTACCGATTAGCGTTTTATACGTAAATATCCCTTTTTCATTTTTCTAACTTTGGGATTTCGCCTGCCATCAACTCTATATTTGAGTGTTGTTGGTTTCTTAGTATAGACATTCCATCTTCCAAAGAGTCTATTGGGTCGAATAGGCTCTTTATTTTTTGAGGCTTTTCTTATTATTTTATTTATGAGTCTCCTGAATCCATCTTTCATGTTTAATAGTTT
>NZ_NFHI01000081.1:0-5118 GCF_002159255.1 Massilimicrobiota sp. An80 | reverse complement strand
ACTACACTTTTTTAGCTACGGTTATTCACAATTTTACGGTGGATAACATTTTTTAAGCTAGAAAATAGACATGATTTATAAATTTTTCATCACAAATTTGCTTTCATGAATAATTTGGGTTTTAGAAAGTTTAGCTGATACATTAGAAGAATATGGGATTATTTAAAAAAGGAGTATATGATGGATATTGAATTTGAAAATGCCAAAAGAAAAGATGTACCTGTTATTTTGCAGTTTATTAAAGAGTTGGCACGTTATGAGAAGTTAGAACATGAAGTGATTGCAAATGAAGCATTATTGGAACAATGGTTATTTGATTATAAGAAAGCTGAAGTGATTTTTGTTGTGAAGGATCATCATAGAATTGGGTTTGCTTTGTTTTTTCATAATTTTTCAACTTTCTTAGGCAGAGCGGGTTTATATTTGGAAGATTTGTATATTAAACCAGAATATAGAGGTCATGGATATGGAAAAGCAACGATTAAGGAACTTGTAAGGATTGCTAAAGAAAGAGGCTGTGGAAGAATGGAATGGTGGTGTCTGGATTGGAATCAATCAAGTATTGATTTCTATCTATCTTTAGGAGCAAAGCCAATGGATGAGTGGACAGTATATCGATTGACTGATGATGATTTTGAAAGATTATTACAATAATAAGAAAAAATAATTGCTTTGATAAATAATTTTTGCTAGAATAAGAAAGGGCACTCAGGCTTTCCGCTGGAGTGCATTTTTATTTGAGAAAGGAGATAGTGAAAATGGCTAAATTTATATTTGTGACAGGTGGAGTTGTTTCGGGATTAGGAAAAGGATTGACAGCTGCATCTTTAGGGAGATTGCTTAAACAAAGAGGATTAAAAGTCTTTATGCAAAAACTTGATCCTTATATTAATGTGGATCCGGGAACAATGTCGCCATTTCAACACGGTGAAGTTTTTGTGACGACAGATGGTGCCGAAACAGACTTGGATTTAGGACATTATGAACGTTTTATTGATGAAGAATTGAATCGTAGTTCATCTATTACAACAGGAAGAATTTATAGCGATGTCATTTCTAAAGAACGTCGTGGAGATTATTTAGGAGCAACTGTACAGGTTGTACCCCATATTACCAATGAAATCAAGGCAAAGATTTATGCAGCGGCTAAAAGTAGTCAGGCTGATATTGTGATTACTGAAATTGGCGGGACAGTTGGAGATATTGAAAGTTTGCCTTTTATTGAAGCCATTAGACAAGTCCGTTTAGATATCGGATATAAAAATACTCTTTATATACATACAACATTGCTTCCATATATTGGTGCTAGTCATGAAGTGAAAACAAAACCAACACAACATAGTGTTAAAGAATTAAGAGGCTATGGAATACAACCAGATATTATTGTTTGTCGTAGTGAAAAACATATTGATCAGGAATTAAAAGAAAAAATTTCTTTATTCTGTAATGTCCCAGTAGAAGCTGTTATTTCTAATTATGATGTTGATGTTTTATATGAACTGCCAATGATGTTATTGGATCAACATATGGATGATTTGGTATTGGATCATTTAAGAATAGAAGCTCCAAAAGCTGATATGACTGAATGGCAACAGCTTATTCAACGTGTTAAAGGTCTTAATAAAGAATTAACAATCAAGATGGTTGGAAAATATGTGCAATTACCAGATGCTTATTTATCAGTCAATGAAGCTTTACGTCATGCAGGTTATTATGAAAATAGTACCGTACATATTGATTGGATTAATGCTGAAGACATTAATGATGAAAATGTAGGAGACATGTTAAAGGGAGCAGATGGTATCTTGGTTCCTGGTGGCTTTGGACAACGTGGTATTGAAGGAATGATTAAGGCTATTCGCTTTGCAAGAGAAGAAAAGATTCCATTTTTAGGTATTTGTTTAGGAATGCAATTGGCTTCTATTGAGTTTGCAAGACATGTCTGTGGACTTCAAGATGTCAATTCTATTGAATTTGATGAGATGTGTGCAACACCATTAATTCACTTAATGAGTGATCAGACATTGAACGATATGGGTGGTACACAAAGACTAGGAAATTATGATTGTGAGTTATTAAAAGAAAGTCGTGTTCATGAACTATATGGCAAAGACTTGATTCAACAAAGACATAGACATCGTTATGAATTTAATAATAAATATAAAGATATCTTAGAACAACATGGACTTATTTTTTCAGGTAAGAATCCAGAAAGAAATCTTGTGGAAATTATTGAACTGAAAGATCATCCTTATTTTGTAGCGTGTCAATTCCATCCAGAATTTTCATCACGTCCTAATCGTAGTGAACCATTATTTCAAGGTTTGATTACAGCAGCTTATCATAAAAAATACGATGAAAAGAACATTCAAAAATAGAATGTTCTTTTTACATATAAAGTATGAGCTTTTTTAAATAATCTATCTATAAAATATACATTAATCAAAAGATAAATAATGAAGAATATCTTTTTCACTATAAATATCAAAAATATGTATTGTAAGTGAATCAAGTTGTTCTTGATTGCATGATTTGATTTTTGCAAGGGTATCTTTTGAAAGAAATCCTAATTTTGATTGCAGTTGTTTAATTAAAGTTTGGATGATACCTTCTTTTTTTCCTATTCTTAGATTTTCTTTTCCATAATCTCTGATAGCTTGACACATATCAATCTTTTTCTCCTTTACCTTTTCATAAATTTGTGTGTTTTTTGTAAGTGCTGCGAGTGTGATTGCGATTTCATGACTAACTGTTATATCATGAGTTTCATCATATTGATGATTGTACAAATATTTCAATTCAGTAATAAGCTCTTTAAGTTTTTGAGTGTGAAATCTCTCTGGGTCCAGGTATCTCATTTCAATGAGTGGATAGGATGCGACATTCATATAGTTTTTGAAAACAGGAGGTATGGGCTTCATCATGTCCTCGTATGCTCTAGGAGCACTCCATTTCTTTTGTCCGTAATAGACAACCAATGTCATGACACCCATAATCATCTGATGATTGGATTGGTATAGGAAGAATTGTTGAAGATAATTCATTTCATCATATTCCCTTGTCCTTTGAAACATGCTTCAATCAATTTGAGATTGATGCTCTATACCAATCAGGCACTCATGGTCATCTATTTTTACAAGATAGATATTATCACGTTCACGTTCTCTTGTGATGTTTTGAATGGGGAGATGGGAATCAAGATTGGAATCAGCCAAAGAGATATCGTCAAAGTGAATGATTGCATTTCCATAAAAAAGAATACCATTGATAAAATCGACCACGATATGATGATTTTTAAATAATGTTCTGATACGAATATCAAAAATCTTTTGAAGCTTGTACTTTTTTTGAGACATGAATCATACCTCCTATTATTCATATACGCAAAAAAAGTTCATTTCTCTTCTTTTTTAGATTAATTTGAAAATATTTTTTTCATACAGATATAAGATACCATAAAAATTGTTTAAAGCATATATTTTTAAGTTTCATATTCAACAAACTGTTATAGCTCATAAATAGTGATTTTTTGAATATTGAATATTTGTTAATGGAAAGTCTTGGAAAATATGTTAGAATAGTGATATGCATAGGAGGAATGTATATGTCTATTCATCTTATTTATTTTAGTGGTACAGGAAGTACTCAGGAAGTTGTACGATTTATAGGAAAACAATGGGATAAACCTATACAGGAATATGATTTATCAAGAACGGATTTTTCAGCACATGAATTTTCACATGAAGATTTATGTATTGTAGGTGTCCCATCATATGGTGGAAGAGTTCCATCTATTGCTATAGAGCGATTAAAATTATTGAATGGAAATCAGACACCGGTTATTCTCGTTGTGACTTATGGAAATAGACATTATGATGATACATTTATAGAATTAAAAGATACTTTAGATGAATTAGGATTTATTTGTGAAGGTGCAGTGGCTGTTGTTTGTGAACATTCTATTGTCCATTATTATGCGAAAGGAAGACCTAATCAGGAAGATTATCAACATATTCAAAAGTTAGTAGAAACTTTAAAAAACAATCTTCACCCTATTGAAGTTCCAGGACATAGACCTTATAAGGAATTCCATGGAGGACTCAAACCAAAAGCAACTTCTCAGTGTACAAAATGTGGATTATGTGCTAAACTTTGTCCTGTAGAAGCCATTGATTGTCATCATTTACAAGTCACTGATGAAACAAAATGCATTTCATGTATGCGTTGTGTTTCAATTTGTCCAACACATGCAAGGGTTTGTGATTTACAGCAAGTTGAAGCAACACGTCAAAAAATTCAAAAAGTTTGTACTTTGTATAAGCAAAGTGAATTGATAGGAGGTTAATCATGTTAAAGGCGATATTCATTGATCATATGGGAACATTGGTATATGACACAAGTGAATGGTTAACAAAATTATTAGATGAATGTGTAGAAAATTCAAATGAAAAAGATCCACAAAAACTAGGAGAAATGTGGTATCAGAAACATGATGAATTAGTTATGCATTATAATGGAAAAGATTATAAAAATGAGTATGAAATAGCTTTTGAAGCATTTGAAAGCATTAAAGATCAAATAGGTTTACAGGGAGATAGTCAGCATTATTGTGATTTACTTGTTCAACATTGGATTCATACACCAGCATATGATGATTCTTATGATTTTTTTGAACAATGTCCTTTACCTATATATATTATTACGAATAATGATTTACAGTATGTAGAAGAAAATATGAAAAATTTGGAATTAAAACCAAAAGGTATTATTTCCAGTGAAACAACACATTATTATAAACCTGCCAAAGAAATGTTTGAAAAAGCGTTAGAAATAACAAAATTAAAAGCAAGCGAAGCGGTTTATATAGGAGATAGTTACAACAAAGATATGCAATCAGCGAAAAGTGTTGGAATGCGTGCTTTCCTGATTGGACATAAAGACATTGAAGATCCAGATATTACATGTATTGATTCTTTGTTAGATGTTTTTGAGTATTTATAGGGGCTGTAACGAAATAACTTTTTAAAGAGTTGATTTTGTTTCAGCTCTTTTCTTTTTCTGTTTTTAGGCAATAAAAAAACATCTTTTCTCTTCTTCTGATTTCAAGATGTAATATTT
>NZ_NFHI01000080.1:0-5287 GCF_002159255.1 Massilimicrobiota sp. An80 | reverse complement strand
TTGATGTCAGATACTATATCTTTATTTGTTTGTTCAGTATCAATATAATCATTGATATTTGTAGATAAAGTTTTTCCATATTCCAAAGTCTTTGTTTTTTCTTTTAAATGTATTGGATTGTTTGTGATAATAAGAAATGTAGTAATTAAACAAATTATAACAATGATAAAAATTAAAATTAAAAATTTATTTTTTTGGTTTTTAATAAAATTTTGCATAATTATTTATACTCCTTTTTGTTAATCTACTTCAACTAATTCATCACCATTCATTATATCATACCAAAAAATTTGACCATATTCTGATACAAAGTAGGTTGCAACATGATTTGTAATTCCTTCTCCAGCTGCAGGATTATCAACTCTAGAATAAATAACATAACCATTCATACCATTTGTGGTATCAGTGTCACACATAAAGAATGGGGTGCTTTTAAGGTTTAAACGTTTTATAATGTTTTTATAATGTTCTGAATTTACTACAATATCAAGAGCTTCATCTTCATTTTCCACTTTTTCAAGTTTCTGACCAATTTTATTAACTATATTTATTGTAATGTCTTCAGTAGTCGTGTTTCCGGATTCATCTTCAGCCGTTACTGTAGCCTCATATATACCTAGTTTTGAATAATCAACTTTTGAATCATCAACAGATATAGTGCATTTATCAAGGTCTTTTGCATTAAATTTGTTAGATAATTCCTTTTCAGAAGGTTTTTTATTTTTTTCAAATTCTAATTCATTCTTTAAATTGATAAAATTTGGTGCAGTTGTATCTTTTACATAAAGATATATGATCTCTTTTTTATCTTTATAAGTAAAAGCTATTTCGTATTCACCTATTTGTGGATAATTTTTGTCCTTCTCAACTTTTATGTTTGAAGTATCCATCTTTATTTTGGAAATTAGGGATTTATTTGTTAAATCAGAATCTATGTAATCATGAATATTCGTTGACAGTTGTTCACCATATTCTAAAGACAAATATGTATTTTTTAAAACAAAATCATTATTTGCATCCACCTTTTTATAAATTCTTTTTTCATCAACCAAATCAACTTCCAAATTTTCATCTTTCAATTCAAATATTAAATCCTTTTTTTGTTTATTTAAAATCATTGAACAAATAATTTTATTTTCTTCTACTTTGTTACTTAAGAAAAAATCCATTTCCTCTGAATTATCGTTATATCTATCAGCATCCTCTCTTGTGTCTTGAAAAGAAAATGCTTCCCACTCACCTTCGATATCATATTTTCCTTCAAAACTATTATCCAGTTTTTTTAATTCAACACACATTCCATCTGAATAAAATTCTAAATTATCTTTCATTTTCATTGATATTTTTGGTTTTATTTCACCATTTTCTCTTGTGATGATTTCCCAAGACAAACTATCATTTTGACATTCGATATTTATTCTTTCGAAAGTTTCAATACCTAATGAATCGTTATTTTCAACGATTTCTTCTTTCTCATCAGTTATACGTGAATAAAAATACCATGATCCGTTTAATGGATTTAAACTTTTTTTAAAAAATATTATTAAGCCACTACATAAAAGAATGACTATCACAATACCTAGTAATAAAAATTTTGTTTTTCTTTGATTAAAGATTATTTGTTTTTTTGTTTTTAAACTTATTTCCATTTTATTTGTTTCCATATATTTTAAACTCTCCCCATTATTCAAATTCAGATAATTTTAACCAAATTAAATCAGTTCTGACAGCGTATTTATTCTTTAGTTCTTCATAATCAGATTCTGTTGCATTATCAATAAAATATGCATTTTCGCCATCCCAATCTGCAAAATAATAATTGTTTTCATCTTGTGATATTGAAATTTCAGCTTCTAGTTTAAAGTTATGTGGCTTAAGATAGTAATAAGACAAGACATTAGAAAGTGCTCCACCACTAGCAAATTTCCTAATCATACCATTAGAGCAAATATTATACAAAATTCTTTCACCTACTATTCCGTTCTCTAAACTACTACCAAATAGTGGCCAGACTTGACCATCTGAAGCAACTGTGTAGCCATTATACAATGTAGTTTTATCGCTTATGAACAATTCTGGTATGTCATCATCATTTATATCAATAATTGTATAATATAAAATTATTTTTTCATCTGTATTTTGTTGTAGAGTATATAAGCCTGTATTAACTAATTCGGCATCTTCAAATGAAAAATTATTATTTTCAAAATCTTGATAGTATTTTAAAAAATCATGATAATATTTGTTTGCTGTAGTATAGATATTTAATTTATTTTCGGTTTGTTGAATAAAATTGATGTTGTATTTTTCGTATTCATTTAAATTTTGCATATAACTTTTATCAAATTCTTCAGGCTCTATAGTCCCTTTATACCAGTTCTTGCTTTCAAAATAATTTGCATATTTTTCATCAGCAAACTTTCTACCATGTCTAGCAAATATCTCATTTCTTGCAAAAGGTAACATTGATTCAGATATTGATTCAATGTCTTCACTAGTAAGATATTCTTTATCACTATTTGGAAATATATATTCATTTATTTGATTATCATTCGATGTTACATTTTGTTCTAAGTTTTCATTAATTGTAGGTTGTGTAGTTTGAATTTTATTTTTTTGATTATTTTTATATGCAATTACACCACCAGTAACTGCTGTTAAAGAACAACATGTAATTATTGCTTTTCTTGCTATTGCTTTACTTATAAGCTTTTTTTGTGGAGTTATTTCTTTTATTTTAGATATAATTTGTTCTAAAAAGCCACAACTAGAAGTGTTTAAAACAAGTTTGGGAATTTCTGTAGCTTTTGCATCTTCTTTTAAAATCCATCCAATGAAAGGAATAAGTGGTAATGCAAATAGTGTATTACCTTGTTGTTTATATGTTTGAATTTTCTGTTCAAGAGATTTTTTCGCATAGTTAATTCTACTCTTGATGGTATTTTCACTGCATTCAAATATTTCAGCAATTTCTTTTATTTTTAATTCTTCAAAATATTTCATTATTAATGCACTTTTCTGTTCAAAAGGTAATTCATTAATAAATTCACGAATAATTTCTTTATCATGTTCATAATTAGTTTTTTCATCAGGAATAAATTCTTGATTTGTATCTTCTATATCTACTTGGTATTTTTCTTCAATATCAGAGAATGGAATATCCACTCTCTTTTTATATTCATTTAAACATGTTCTATTCACAATTTTGTAAATCCATGATTTATATAGCTTTGGATTTTCAATTTGATCAAGTTTTGTAAATGCAATAACATAAGCATTTTGCAATACATCTGCAATATCTTCATCATTTTTTAGCATTGATTTGGCAATGATATAACTTTTTTGATATGTGTTATCGTAAATGATTTTAATAGCTTCCTCATTTCCTTTTTTTGCATATTTTATTAAATCTTCATCATTTTTTATTTTCATTAACTTTCTTCTCCTCTTAAATTAGTAATGATTTTGATAAAAATAGAAATATATAATTTATCTATATTTTCTTTATCTTTATCATTTAAATAATTCAGGCTATCTTTTATGATATGAATTATTTCTTTTCTTCCCATTATTTTCCATAATTAAACAAAATTTCCTCCTCTCTTATTATATAGACAATTTGAATATAAAAAAAGTTTTAAAAAAATATATTTTTTTAATTAAATATATTATTTATTATAATCTATTGTGGACATAATCACAATATGACATTTGTGTTTAATATATATAATTGTAATCAAAGAGGGTGATTACGATTATAAACTATGAACCTTTATGGGAGACAATGAAAAAGAAAGATATTTCACAGTATTATTTATTAAAAAATGGGATAGATAATAAAACATTAAATAGATTGAAACATAACCAAAATATTACGGTATTAACTTTGCTACGTTTATGCGTAATCTTAGATTGCACCCCTAATGATATTTTGAAACTTGATAAAGAATAAAAAAACTTGCTTCCAAAAATGGATCAGCAAGTTTTTTTATTAAACATTAAAACTATCGTTGATTAACTCCATATTTTTCAACATATTAAAATCAATTTGTTTCTTTTTGTTTAAAATATGTTTCTCGAGCTTTTCTATGGTTATAAGAGAGTTTTGATTTCTAAAAACCACTTTCCAATCAGTTCCCTTAATCATTTTCTTGTCATAAAATAAATTTCTTAATGCAGTAAGATTCAATATAATTTTTTGATTGTCTTCAGAAGCTGAAATACTATATAACACTTCCAAATATATATCTGAAATTAATGAATAAAATGTATTATTGATGTTCTTTGAATTCTTCAAATAATAGTTGAATTTCCCCATTTCAAGAGTTTCGTTAGTGAACTTTGTATAGGTTTTAACAATATCCATATACTCTTTATAGTATTTAACATATTCCTTATGTTTCTCACTCTCTCTTATGATTCTTTTGTGCGAAACATTTATTGATTTTGTTTCATTAGAAATTTTAGCTACTGTTTTCATATATTTTTTTGCAAGTTGCTTATTGTTGTTAAAATATTCAAATATCATGTCACTAAAAATTTCTTTATCATTGCTCTTTATTAAGTTGCTAATATCCTTTTTGAATCGAAGATAGAACTTCTGCAAAGGTAATGTCATGGTCTTTTCTTTTTCAAAGTTAAGTTCATCTTCATAACCACCTGCTGAAACATTATTTTTTAAACATTTTGTTATAAGAGTATTCAGTCTATCTATTTCCGGAAGATTATCATTATATTTATTTAAGTATATAGATAACATTAGAAAATTATCTTCTACTGAAGCGTTCTTGAAAATTAACTTCTGTTTGATTTTGCTACCATAATGCTTGTTAATTTTTTTTAAAATCATTATTTGCACAGTGAGCCTACTAAAAACCTCAAAATCCTTATTTTATCGGGATTTTGAAGCATAGAAATCTCTGTATCTTAATGATTTGGTAAGGTGTATGGCGCTATTTAGTACCATTTCGACCTTTTCTAGCTTATCAGCTGGGGGATTGGATATAAAGCAATATAGATTAATGTAATGCTGTATATCATCTCTAGAAAATCCTGGATGAGATCTTAGAAATCGTTTTAGTAAGTAACACTGCCTGTTTATGGGATTCAATGGATTATCTTTATCTTTGCATTTTTTTAGCTTATTTGCATCATATGATTCATCACTTAGTTTCAATTCTTTTATCAGAATCTTATGACTTTTTTCTTTGTCATGTATAAGATGCGATCCAGGCTTAATATGATTTATGAATGTGTCCTTTGTTTTCTTTTGGCATGTTTTTCCAAA